>JALZAG010000084.1 GCA_030948445.1 Candidatus Dormiibacterota bacterium | reverse complement strand
TTCGCTGGGTGCCGCAGAATCCCCAGGCGCCGTCGACGAGCACGCGCACGCCGACGCCGGCGTCCTCGAACTGGGTGACGTTGTTGACGAGGCCGTTCTTGACGGTGACCGTCTGGGTGGTGCGCTCGACCACGCGGCAATCCGCGTAGCCTGCGCCGGCCGCGTTCGCCGCGTCGAGAACGGTCTCGGCGATGTCACCCACGCGGTGTCCTCATGTCAGCGGCGGGACCACCGCCAGGCATCGCGCGCTGCGACACCGGGTTACGGCGCGACCGGCTCGGCCCCGTTGCTGTCCGGCTCATCCAGCTCGCCGACGAGCGCGCTGCGCAGCTGTTCGGTGCTCTCCTCGGCAACCTTGGCAGCCAGTGATCCCTGCAGCTTGCCGGCGAAGTGGCAGGCGGCGAGGTGGCCGTTGCCGTAGTCGACGAGGTCGGGGCGCACCTCAGAGCAGATCGGCTCCGCGATCGGGCAGCGGGTGTGGAATCGGCAGGCGCTGGGCGGGTTGATCGGTGAGGGGATCTCGCCCTTGAGGATGATCGGCTTGCGGTCGCGCTCCACGACCGGGTCTGGGACAGGGATCGACTGCAGCAGCGCGGTCGTGTACGGGTGCAGCGGGTTGTCGTACAGCTCGAGGCTGTCGGCAACCTCGACGATGACACCCAGGTACATCACCGCGACGCGGTCGCTGAGGTGGCGCACCACGGAGAGGTCGTGCGCGATGAACAGATACGTGAGGTTGAAGTCGTCCTGCAGCTGTTCGAGCAGGTTGATGATCTGCGCCTGGATGGACACGTCCAACGCGGAGATCGGCTCGTCGGCAACGATAAAGCTCGGTCGCAGGATCAGCGAACGGGCGATGCCGATGCGTTGACGCTGTCCACCACTGAACTCATGCGGATAGCGGTTGTTGAAGTTCGGGTTGAGCCCGCAGATGCGCATGACCTCCTGCACCTGCTTGTCGCGCTCCTTGCCCTTGGCGAGCCCGAAGTTGGCCAGCGGCTCGCCGATGATGTTGCCCACGGTCATGCGGGGATTGAGCGACCCGTACGGGTCCTGGAAGATCATCTGCACGCGCCGGCGCATCTGACGCAGGTCCTCGCCGTGCAGCGCCGCCAGGTCCTTGCCCTCGAAGAAGATGCTGCCGGCGGTGGCCGGCTGCAGCTGGGTGACCACCCGCCCCAACGTCGACTTGCCGCAGCCGGACTCGCCGACCAGCCCCAGAGTCTCGCCCTGGATGATGTCGAGGCTGACACCGTCGACAGCACGCACCGTCTGGCGCCCGCTCGGGAACTTCTTGTACACGTCGCGGAGCGAGACCAGCGCGTCCGCCTCAGCGGTCCACGCCGACGCTGGGGCGGCAGCCTCAGATTGCGGCATCTGCCTTCTCGCCCTCCGGGACCAGGGGCGCCTCGCGGAGATCGGAGTCCGGGTCGGGCACGTTCTTCATCTGCACCCAACAGCGCGACTCGTGCTGCGGCCCGACCGTGAAGAGGTCCGGCTCCTCAGTGAAACAGCGATCAACGGTGAACCGGCAGCGGGGGTGGAACTTGCAGCCCGGGGGAAGGTTGGTCAGGTCCGGCGGGAGCCCGCTGATGGTGAGCAGCTTGCCTCCGAGCTTCTCGTCGATGCGTGGGATGGAACGCAGCAGTGACCACGTGTAGGGGTGCTGTGGCGAGCGGAAGATCTCCTCGGTCGGGCCCTGCTCCACCACACGACCGGCGTACATCACCACCACCCAGGTGCAGATGCTGGCCACCACCGCCATGTTGTGGGTGATCAGCACGATCGCGGTGCCCAGCTCGCGGTTGAGGTCGCGGAGCTGCTCGAGGATCTGTGCCTGGACGGTGACGTCGAGCGCGGTGGTGGGCTCGTCAGCGATCAACAGGCTGGGCTCGTTGGAGAGCCCCATGGCGATCATGATGCGCTGGCGCATGCCTCCGGAGAACTGATGTGGGTACTCGCCGGCGCGGCGCTCCGCATCCGGGATGCGCACCCGGCGGAGCAACTGCGGCACCCGCTCCTTGGACTGGTCCTTGTTGAAGCGGTCGTGCGCCCTCATCGCCTCTTCGATCTGGAATCCCGCCTTGAGCACGGGGTTCAGCGAGGACATCGGGTCCTGGAAGATCATGGCCACGTCGTTGCCGCGGAATTTGCGGAGCTCGTCGTCGTCGAATGAGAGCACATCGCGCCCGTCGAAGCTGATCGTGCCCTCGACGATCTTCCCGGGGTCGGGCACCAGGCGAAGGATGGAGAGGGCCGTCATCGACTTCCCCGAACCGGATTCGCCGACGATTCCCACGGTCTCGCCACGGTTGACGCGGAAGTCGATGCCGTCGACGGCGCGGACGACGTGGTCACGCACGAAGAACTGGGTCTTGAGACCCTTGACCTCAAGGAGAGCCGCCACTTACTTCCTCTGCCTCGGGTCCAGGGCATCGCGCAGCCCGTCACCGATGAAGTTGATGGCCATCAGGGTGATCAGCAGGGCGAAAGCGGGAACCAACATGGTGTGGTAGGAGAGGAAGCGGTCGCCGAGGCCCTCTGAGACCATGGCACCCCACGATGGGTCAGGCGAGGGAAGTCCGAAACCGAGGTAGCTGAGGAAGGCCTCGAAGAGGATCGCCTGAGGAATCAGGAAGGTCGCCTGCACGATGATCGGGCCCAGCGCATTGGGCAGCACATGCCGAGCCATGATCTGGAAGTTCTTGGTGCCGGTGGCGCGCGCAGCCTCGACGAACTCACGCTCGCGCAGTGCCAGGGTCTGGCCGCGCACCAACCTCGCCATGTCCATCCAGCTGGTCACGCTCAGCGCGATGATCACGTTGAGGATGCTCGGCTTGTTGGTGATGAAGAGGATCATGATCGCGATCAGCAGGTTGGGGATGCCGTAACCGAGGTACGTGATCCCGCTGATCACCGTGTCCACCCAGCCACGGAAGAACCCGGCGAGCAACCCGGCGGTGATCCCCACCACCGACGTCACGATGGCGGTGAAGACACCGACCTCGATCGCCACCTGCGCGCCTCGCATGATGAATGACAACTCGTCGCGACCACTCGCGTCCAGGCCGAATGGATGAGCCCGGCTGAACGGGTCGGTGATGTCTCCAAGGCCCTGCTGGAAGAGGCTGTAGGGTGTCCAGAAGAAGCTCACCACCGCCATCACAGCGATGAGGCCGAACACCACCATGCCCGCCATGGACAGCTTGTTGCGCCGGAAGCGGCGCCATGCGTCCTGCCAGAGGCTGACCTGTTCGGGTGCCACCGAGTAGTCGATGGATTCGGGTGTTCCCGGCGGGGCAATGGGGCCGCCCATGTTGAGTCCGGTGGTGATGGTGGTCATGACGAGTAGCGAATCCTCGGATCGAGCACGGGATAGATGAGATCGACCCCTAGGTTGGCGAGGCCGACCAGGATCGCGTAGAACGTGTACAGGCCGACGACGATGCCGTAGTCACGCGTCAGGATTGAGAGCACGAACTCCTTGCCCAGTCCTGGAACCCCGAAGATGAACTCGATCACCACTGAGCCGGTGATGATGCCGGTCACCAGTGGCCCGCCGATGGTCACCACGGGGATGAGTGCGTTGCGCAGGGCGTGCCGGATGATCACCACGCGCGAACTGAGGCCCTTCGCCCAGGCGGTGCGCACGTAGTCCTGGCGGATGACATCGAGCATGCTGGCTCGCACCAGCCGGGCCACGATCGCCGCATAGGGCAGTCCCAGGGCGATGGCCGGTATCGGAATCTGTTCCGGCGCTCCCCAGCCGATGCTGGCCGCCCAGTTGGGGAAGACGATGGAGGTGAGGATGATCAGGAAGGTGGCGAGCACGAAGCTCGGCACGCTGTAGCCGAACACCACGAAGCTCGACAGCGAGTAGTCGACCCAGCTGTTCTGCCGCATCGCCGCGGTGATGCCGATGGCCAGCCCAACGACGATGGTGACGATGATCGCGAAGAGGCCAAGGATCAGGCTGTTGCCGGCTTCCCTGAGCAGCAGTGGCGTGACCTCCACGCCCTGGTTGACGTACGAGGAACCAAGGTTGCCGTGCAGGAGGTTCCACATGAAGGTCCTGTACTGCACCAGGAGCGGGTCATTGAGTCCGTGCACCTGCGCTTCGTGGGCGCAGCCCGCGGGGTTGTGCTCACACGTGAAGGGGTTGCCCGCGAGGGAGTGCACCAGCATGAAGGTGACCGAGGAAACGATGAACGCGGTGGCCAGCACGAGCAAGAGCCGCTTGCCCGCATAGATTGCTGTGCCTCTGCTCATGAGACCTCTCGCCGCTCGGATGGGACAGGGACGCGTGGGGGGCCCGCCACTGTGGCGGGCCCCCGGATGATACTCGGCCGATTCCGAACTTTTGGGGCTCGGTCCCCGGGCCTAGTGGGCCAGGATGCTGATGCTGGTCCAGGAGTTGTCGTAGAGCGCGTTGCCCCCACCGCCCTGGACGTACGGCTTGACGAAGTACTGGTTGGACCCGTACAGCAGGGTCGCACCGGCAAGATCCTGGATCAGCTGCTTTCCAGCGGACACGAAGTCGGCGGTCGACTGGCTGCCGTTCTCGCCTTCGGCCTTGGTGACCAGGCTGTCAACGCGCTTGTCGCAGATACCGTCGTTGTTGCCGAGGCCGACTGCGGCCTGGGAGCAGATGAAGAGGTTGTCGAACCAGTCCTGCGGGTTGTCGTAGTCGGCACCCCAGCTGTCACGGAACATGATGTACTTCTTGTCCTGACGAGCTGTCAGGAAGGTCGGGAAGTCCGTGTGCTCGGTGTCAACGCGGACGCCGAGGTTGGTCTGCCACTGCGACTGCAGGTTGCCGGCGATCGCCGTGTTGACCGTGCTGGTGTTGAACCAGTAGACCAGGCCCGCACGCTTGGTGCTGGTAGGATCCCACGTCTGCAGGTCCTGCTTGGCCTTGTCGGCGTTGAAGACCGTGTTGGGATCGCTGTTGTCGCCGGTGTAGCCCTGGAGGCCCTTACTGATCAGGCCGCCGCTGGCCGGCTTGCAGGTGATCCCGCCCGGGCCGCAGGCCACGTTGACCAGCTGGGTACGGTCAATTGCCTCACTGAAGGCACGGCGTCCCGCGAGCGCGATCGGGTCATCAAGGTTGCCATTGGCCGGTGCGAACGGACCAGTTGTGAAGTTGAAGCCCACCCAGGTGGTACGCGCACCGGGGATGTTCAGGAACTGGCTCTTCGTCGCCGGGTTGGCCTGGAAGTTGCGGATCGCGTCCAGCGGCGGGTACTCGTTGGCCGGTCCCACGCTGTCGAAGCCGCCGTTCTGGTACTTGGTCACCTGGCTGCCCTGGTCAGCGAGGACAGTGGCCTCGATGTCCGTGAGGTGCCCGGTGCTGCCGCCCCACCAGTTGGGGACGTTGGCGAAGGAGAGATGGTCCTTGGGCACGTAGGCGGTCAGCTTGAACGGCCCAGTCCCGATGGCGGTGGCAGGGTTCGTCCACCAGGTCTTGTCGGTGTCGTTGGGGATGACCTTCTGGTCAACGACGTCTGCGGTCCACAGACCGAGCTCGGTGAGCCAGTACCCGGCCGGCGACGTGAGCACGGCCTTCACGGTGTACTGGTCAGGCGCGCTGAGACCGGACAGGGTGGTCGCGGTTGGGGGGCTCGCCGCCACGGCGCTGTAGCCGGCAACCGGACCGAAGACGATGCCGTAGCTGTCCTGCAGGCGAGCCGCACGGTTCCAGCTGTAGAGGACGTCAGCCGAGGTGACCGGGTCACCGTTGGAGAACTTGACGTCGTGGCGCATGTGGAAGGTGTAGGTAAGCCCGTCAGAGGAGACGTCCGGCATGCCGGTGGCGATGTAGGGGACTTCCTTGAGGCTGTCGTCGAACTTGTACAGGCCACCGAACACGTTCTGAACGAAGGCGATGTCGACCGCCGTGGAAACGTGGCCTGGATCGAGGTATTTGATGTCGTCAACGAGCGGGAATCGAAACAGCTGGTTGGCTGCCAGCGCTGCGCCACCCGAACTGCTGCCACTGCCGCCGCTCCCGCAGGCGGTGGCGACCAGCGCGGGTACGACCAGCGCCAAACCTATCCGACGAAATTTCATCCACATCTCCCCGGCGGGCACTTCCATCCCGCACCAAATCTGAAACCGACCGAAAGCGGCGGCTGGTGGATTGTGAC
>JALZAG010000009.1 GCA_030948445.1 Candidatus Dormiibacterota bacterium | reverse complement strand
GCGGTCCGTCGGGCGGCAAGATCGATTTCGACCGTTGGGATTCAGCGGGCACCATCACTGCACCGTCAGGGTGCAAGTCTCTGAGCGACCTGGCGGGCGCAGCGCCGACGCCGACACCCTAGCGCCGGCGACCCGTCGCTGACGTGCGCGCGGGGCCAACATCTTGGACGCGAATCACCGAGCGCCAACCCAGGTGAGCCGCGCAGCCATGTCCGCCGTGGATCAGCCGGGCGCCACTGTCCTACCCGGCGCGCTGCTGCTGCTGCAGAAGTGCCTGCTGCTGCAGGAGTTGGCGGCGATCGGGGAACAGCTGGGCCAGGCGCGGCGGCAGCGGTACACCCATGTCGAACAGCCGGTCGATGATCTTCGGCCGGATGCCTGTGGGGTTGAACTCGCCGACGATCTGGCCCGTCGAAGGGTCAGCGCCCTTGGACTCGAACTTGAAGATCTCCTGCATGGTGATGGTGTCACCCTCCATCCCAATGATCTCGCTGATCGCCGTGACCTTGCGCGACCCATCCTTGAGGCGGCTCAGCTGGACAACCAAATCGATCGCACTCGCGATCTGCTGACGGATCGCTTTGAGCGGCAGGTCCATGCCCGCCATCAGCACCAGGGTCTCGAGGCGGGAGAGGGTCTCGCGCGGGTTGTTGGCGTGGATGGTGGTCAGCGAGCCGTCATGGCCGGTGTTCATCGCCTGGAGCATGTCGAGCGCCTCGCCGCTGCGGCACTCGCCGACGACGATGCGGTCGGGCCGCATTCGTAGCGAGTTGGCGACCAGGTCGCGGATGGTGATCCGACCCTCGTTGTTGACGTCCGAGGGGCGTGACTCCATCCGGCACACATGCTCCTGGTGGAGCTGGAGCTCGGCGGCATCCTCGATGGTGACGATGCGCTCGTCGACCGGGATGAAGCCGGAGCACACGTTGAGGAGGGTCGTCTTACCGGTACCGGTACCGCCGCTGACCACGATGTTGGCCCTGGCCAGGACGCAGGCCTGGATGAACGCGGCAGCCTCCTGAGTCAGGGTGCCGAATCCGATCAGGTCGCTGACCTGGTACGGGTCCTTGCTGAACTTCCTGATGGTGAGAATCGGTCCGTCGAGTGCGACGGGTGCGATGGCCGCGTTGACGCGGGAGCCGTCAAGAAGACGCGCGTCGCAGAGTGGCGAGCGCGAGTCGATGCGGCGGCCAACCGAGGACACGATGGTGTCGATGACGCGAAGCAGATGCTCTTCGCTGTCGAAGCGAACGTCGGTCAGCAGGATCTTGCCCTTGCGTTCGACGTAGACCATCTCATGGCCGTTGACCATGATCTCGGTGAGGCTGTCGTCGTCGATGAGCGGGCGCAGCGGCCCGAGCGCCTCGAGGTAGCGCGGGTCGATGCCTTTGGTGGCGGTGGCGATACTCACGCTGGGGCGGCTCCTCTGGATGTCGGTGGAACGACTTTGGGTCGTGCCGGGATTCTCTCCCGCCTCGCTCCTCCTACGACCAGAGGGAACCGGTTCGCGACACGATCTTTTCCAGCTGCGAAGAGATGCGCGCGTACGATGGGTCGATCGAACTCACCTGGAGACACAAAGATGCCGACCGAGTCGTCCTCGCCCGGTAGCGATGACCTCGTCACCGAGCCTGCCGACGACGAGTTGACGTTCGCCGTCCACCATCTCGGTCGGCAAAGAGCGCCCGGGCCCGCGGCTGCCGACCTCGGCTTCATCCCCGCTCGCCCCGTGGTCAGCCCACCGACAACGCAGCCGCCGGCCATCCCGGTCTCGCGACCGGCCACCCTGCCACCGAGTACGTCCCGCGACGGGTTCGTGATCCGCGACGCCGACGGCGTGGCCCCGGCCGCCCCGGTCGATGCTCTCGTCGTGGGCGCACCGGAGCCGCTGGCACCGGCGGATCCACACGAGGCTTCGTCCGCGCCGCACGAACGGTTCCGGCTCAACGCATTCACCGGTCCCGCGACACCGCCGAGCCCCGCGCAGCTGTGGACCACCCGCTACCCCAGTCCGCAGCCGGAGCCGGAGGCGTCTGCTGCACCGTCGCGGCGTGGCTGGTCCAAGCGCCATAGTGAGGTGGTCGACCGCTCGGCACACGCCACCATGCTGCGCCTGCGCGAGGAGGCAGTGAACGTG
>JALZAG010000058.1 GCA_030948445.1 Candidatus Dormiibacterota bacterium | reverse complement strand
CTCAATGGCCTACCAGAAATTCGAGACCGACTATGCCGGTCTTGCCCTGACAGTCGAGACCGGACACATCGCCGAGCAGGCGAATGGTGCCGTCCTCGTCCGCTGTCGCGACACTGTCGTCCTCGTCACGGCGACCGCCAACCGCGCTCCCCGCGAAGGCATCGACTTCTTTCCGCTCACCTGTGACTACGAGGAGAAGCTGTACGCCGTCGGCCGCGTGCCGGGCAGCTTTCCCCGCCGCGAGGGACGCGCCAGCGAAGCGGGAATCCTTGCCAGCCGCATGATCGACCGCCCGATGCGACCACTGTTCCCGAAGGACTTCCGCAACGATGTCCACATCGTTGCAACGGTGCTGAGCGCCGACCAGGAGCAGGATCCCGCCACGCTGGCCGTCACAGGCGCGTCGCTGGCCCTGGCGATCAGCGACATCCCCCATGCCGGGCCGGTCGGCTGCGTGCGCGTGGGCATGCTCGACGGCCAGCTCATCCTCAACCCGAGCCTGCAGCAGATCGCCGAGTCGGAGCTCGACCTCGTGGTGGCGGGGACCGCGGACTCGATCAGCATGGTGGAGGCGGGCGCGCGCCAGGTCGCCGAGGACGTGATGCTACAGGCGATGCGCATGGCGCATGACGAGATCAAGCGCCTCGTGCAGTTCCAGCTCGACATCCGCAACGCGGTGGGCGCCAAGCCCACCATGAACTACCCGCCGGTCGGCACCGACCCCGAGGTTGCCTCGTCAGTCCACGACCTTGTCGCCGATCGCATCGGACAGGCGGCGCGCAATGTCGACAAGGCCGCGCGCGAGGGCCAGCTCGACGAGCTCAAGGCGGACGTCGTCGCCCAACTCTCGGAGCGTTTCCCCGAGAAGCGGAGCGACATCAGCAAGGCGTTCGAGTCGGAGACCAAGAAGGCGGTGCGCAACGCCATCCTCCATGAGGGTGTGCGTCCGGACGGTCGTCGCACCGATGAGATCAGGCCGATCTGGGCGCAGGTGGGCGTGCTGCCGCGCACCCACGGCAGCGCCATCTTCACCCGCGGCCAGACGCAGGCGCTGTCGATCGTCACCCTCGGCTCCGGTCAGGACCAGCAGAAGATCGACGGCCTTGGACTCGAGGAGTTCAAGCGCTTCATGCACCACTACAACTTCCCGCCGTACTCCGTTGGCGAGGCGCGCTTCCAGCGCGCACCCGGCCGCCGTGAGATCGGTCACGGCGCGCTCGCCGAGCGGGCGGTGCACAACGTCATGCCCGACGACGCCGACTTCCCGTACGTGGTGCGCATCGTCACCGAGATCCTCTCGAGCAACGGTTCGACTTCGATGGCGTCGGTGTGTGGCTCGTGCCTCGCGCTGATGGACGCGGGCGTGCCGTTGGTCGCGCCGGTGGCCGGTATTGCCATGGGGCTGATCACCGACGAGGGCGACGACCGCGCCGCCATCCTCAGCGACATCCAGGGGATGGAGGACGCGCTCGGTGACATGGACTTCAAGGTGGCCGGCACCCAGCACGGCATCACCGCGCTGCAGATGGACATGAAGATCAAGGGGCTGCGCTGGGAGCTTGTCGAGCAGGCGCTCGAGCAGGCACGCGTCGGTCGCATCCACATCCTCGGCAAGATGGCCGAGGCACTCGGCCAGCCGCGCACCGAGATGAGCCCGTGGGCCCCGCGCATCGAGACCATCCACATCAACCCCGACAAGATCCGTGATGTCATCGGCCCGGGCGGCAAGATGATCCGCAAGATCGTCGAGGAGACCGGCTGCCAGATCGACATCGAGGACGACGGCACCGTCAGCATCGCGTCGGCCAATGCGGCGGCACGCGAGCAGGCGCTGGCGATGATCCGCGACCTCACCGAGGACGTTGAGATCGGCAAGATCTACAAGGGTCGCGTCGCGCGATTGATGGGCTTCGGCGCCTTCGTGGAGATCGCTCCCAAGAAGGAGGGCCTGGTGCGCATCGGCCAGCTCGCCGAGCACCGTGTCGAGAAGGTCGAGGACGTCGTCAACATCGGCGACGAGATCATGGTCAAGGTCATCGAGGTCGACGATCGCGGCCGGATCAACCTCTCGCGCAAGGAGGCCATCCGCGACCTCGCCAAGCAGCAGTCCGATGCCGGAAGCGCCGGCAACGGCGGGCCGGCGTAGCTCTCACCGTGCACAACCCGCCCGTCGTCGCCGTGGTGGGGGCGACGGGCGCTGCCGGAAGCACGCTGTTGCGCGTCCTCGAGGACCGCGTCTTTCCGATCGGTGACTTCCGCGCGTTGGCGAGCGCGCGCAGCGCGGGCGCACTGGTGCGCTTTCGCGACCATGACGTGCCGGTCGAGGAGGTCGACGAGGCTGCCCTCGATGGCGCCGACATCGTGTTCTTCGCCGCCGGCGCGGACACGTCGCGACAATTCGCGCCGGGCGTGGCAGCCGGCGGGGGAGTGGCGGTCGACAAGTCGAGTGCGTACCGCATGGATCTGGCGGTGCCACTCGTGGTCCCGGAAGTCAACGCCGACACCCTCGCGAGGCAGACGGGAATCGTGGCCAACCCGAACTGCGTCACCATCCCGCTCACTGTCGTTCTCGGTCCTCTGCATGCACAGTTCGGCCTGCGCCACCTCACCGTGGCCACCTACCAGGCCGCCAGCGGTGGTGGCAGGGCGCTGGCAGCGGAGCTCGGCCAGCAGGAACGGGATGACGCCTACGGCCGCCCGCCTCGCAAGACCGTGTATCCCCACGTGCTCCATGGCAACGTGGTCCCCGGCGGCTGGCCGATGGTCGGGGACGACACCGAGGAGGAGACCAAGGTGATCGCCGAGTTCCGGCGCGTGCTCGACCTTCCCGAGCTTCCGATCGGGGTCACGACGGTTCGTGTGCCGGTGGCGGTCGGTCACTCCGCGGCGGTGTGGATCGAATTCGATCAGCCGGTTGCGGCTGACAAGGCGCGCCGGCTGCTGTCAGAGGCGCCGGGGGTGCTCGTCGTCGATGACCCGGCAACGCAGCAGTACCCCACGCCACGAGCTGTCGCGGGATCGGACGAGGTGCACGTGGGACGGATCCGCGCGGACCGCTCACGAGAGAATGGACTGGCGTTGTTCCTCGCGGCCGACAACCTCCGCAAGGGCGCGGCCACCAACGCGGTGCAGGTGGCAGAACTGCTCCTCGCCCGCTGAGGGCGAACGTCACTCCTTGAGCTGATCGATCAGTGCTGTGACTGTGGCGTGGAGGCTGGTGACCAGATCCCCCGCGCGTTGTACGGTCGGGTCGGTGGGCCGCCGGCGGCGCAACACCTCGATGGTGGCGGCCAGGGCGGTGAGGTCCGACGCCGTCCGACCGAGAAGAGTGAGGTCGTCAGCGTCCCACCTAGGCAGCGGAGAGCTCCGCGACCAGGCCGAGGATCTCGGCAGGCAGAGCGGGTAGCTGCAGGAAGTACCCGCGAGCCAACCTCGCCACTGCGAAGTCGCCGGCCAGGGGGGATCCGCTGAGCATCACGCACGGCACTCGTACGAACACAGAGCGCAGCTTGGCCAGGCTCCAACCCGCCGGCCACGCGTCGCAGGCCGCGACCACCACTCCCGGGCGGCCGCCGTCTGGAGGTGCCCCGACCCAGACGACGCGGCCGCCGGCCACCAGCAGGTCGGCGAGCGACGTTCGCAGGTGGTCGTCGGCGCACAGCACGAGCACCGCGGGCCCGGAATCCTTCGTCGCCATCTGGACCACACTAGGACTGCGGTCGGTGTTGGGCCAGCCCGCGCGACGGCACTCTTTGACAAGATCCTGGACATGGCTGGTGCGACCAAGCGGGCGACGACGCGGAGTCGCAGGCCGCGTGCTCCTGTCGTCCCGTTCACCGACGCGCTGGTGGCCGGCGATGCGGGGGCCGCCATCGAGCTCGCCGTCGGCCACCTCACCGCCGTCGGCTCACGGTTGGCCGTGATCAGCGACCTCCTGCATCCAGCGCAGTACCAGGTCGGCGAGCTCTGGTACCAGGGCCGACTGGGGGTGGCGGAGGAGCATCGCGCGACTGCGATCGTCAGCAGCGTGGCAGCGACGCTGCCGGCAACGCCGGTGGCCCGGCCGGTGCGGGCCGGCGCTCGATGCATCCTCTCGGGGCTGACGGGGGAGCGCCACGTGGTCGGCCTCCAGCTCCTGGCGTTGGCACTCGAGGATGAGGGCTGGCTGGTCGATCAGCTGCCGCCGCCGACGCCTCGTACCGAGTTGGTGCGCGCGATCAAGGCGTGGCGTCCGGACGTCGTCGGGTTGTCGGCTGCATATGTGACCTCGACCCGCGAGATGGCGGCCGCGATCGCCGCGATACAGACGCTGCGGGTGCCGGTCCTGGTCGGTGGGCCACTCTTCAACCGAGCTCCCGGCCTCTGGCGCACCGTGGGGGCCGATGCGCACGGCAGCGATGCGCGCGTGGCCACCGTGTTGATGCGCAGGTACGCACAGTAGCCGTGGCACCCGAGAAGGAGCTTGCCCTCACCATCGGCGAGCTGGCGGCCATGGTCGGGGTGTCAACCGACATCATCCGGGCCTGGGAGCGACGCCACGCGGTGCTGTCGCCGGGCCGGACACCAACCCGTCACCGCCGGTACACCATGGAGGACGTTGAGACGCTGCGCCGGGTGCGCCACAACGTGTCGGCACGCGGACTCTCGCTGAAGCTGGCCGTCGCCGAGGCCCAGGGCATGCCCCTCGATGACCCAGCTGGGCACACGATGGCGCCGGAGGTCTCGCTCGAAACCCCCCCAGTCGCGGACGCGGCGCCGTGGCGGGCGGTCGCCGACCTGCTGGGGAGTGTGGTCTGCATTCTCGACGAGCGCGGCGACATCGTCGACGCCAACATGGCCTTCGCGCGAGTCGCCGGCGTGCTCCGACCGCGACTCCGCGGCATGCGCTTCCTCGACCTCGTCGAGCCGGGCGACCGGGCCAAGGCGGCTCGCCTGTACCGCCCCACGCCTCAGCGCCGTCGCGGCTGGGAGATCAACATGCGCACCGCGATGCTGTCGGGGTTGTTCACCTTCGACACCTACGTGCTCCCCACCATGACCAGTGCCTTCATCGTGCTCATCGGCGGCGACCTCTCCGGGTCGGGCATGGAGTTGTGGCCGCAGGTGACAACTACCGATGGGCGCGCCACCTGACGTGGCGGTCGCTGTCTAGGTTCTTGTCCAGGTAAGGGGGGTGAATCCCTAGCCAAGCGGCTCCGGACGCGGGGACACTGCTGGCGTGTTGCACACCGCCGTGACTGGCTCGATCACCGCAGACCTGGCGCCGGCTGCGCCGACGGCTCGACGCACGGCGTCTGAGTGCGACGGCATCGGCGACATGTACGACCGTTACGGCGCGCTGGCGTTCTCGCTGGCGTACCGCGTGGTGCGGGATCGCGGTGTGGCTGAAGACGTGGTCCAGGAGTCGTTCCTGGCCCTCTGGAAGAACGCCGATCGCTATGACCCGAGTCGAGCGTCGATGCGGAGCTGGCTCTGCAGGATCGTGCGCAACCGGGCCATCGACCGGCTCCGTGGAACCTCGGGTCGACAACGGAACGACCACTCGCTCGACGATCTCACCTCGCTGCCCAGCTCCGCCGATGTCCTGTCCGATGTGCTCCGGCGCGAGGAGACGCGAACCATCGTGGTCGCACTGGCCGCGCTCCCTCCCGCACAGAGGGAAACGATCGAGCTGGCCTATTACGGAGGCTACTCGCAGACGGAGATAGCCACGATGACCGCGGCTCCGCTGGGTACGGTCAAGGGACGCACCCGCCTCGCGATGCGGGCGCTGGCGCTGGCCCTGGCGCCGATGCGCGCCTGACGCTGACGCGTCATCCTAGGGTGGATGTCGACGCGGCCGCCGAAGTCACCCGTTAGATGATCACCCCCCTCATACCTCGGTTCCGGAAATCCCTGGTGTGGGCCGCGGGCGCGACGTGGTGGTCGTGCATCGCTGCGAGCGCCACGTCATGCGCCACGCCCGCGCCAACTGCTCCCAGTCAGACTCCTACGCCCATCCGCGCCAGCCCCACGCCGACACGGACGCCTGACGTGGCTGCGCTTGTGTACCAGGCGGACGGAGCCGGCACAGCGACGGTCACGTATGTCGGCGCGACTGGCGCGCAGGAACAGCACGTCGTGCAGCTGCCGTGGCGCCTGGTGCTGACGCAGGCGCCGGCACCTGCCACGTTGACGGTTCAGCACCCCAGCCAGGGAGCTGCGAGCTTCTCCTGCACCATCATTCGATTCGGAAGCGTGGCGGCTCATTCAGAAGCCTCTGGGCTGACCGCCGTGGTCCGGTGTTCGGTCAACTGACCGGCGCGAGCGCAGCGGACACGGGGGCACAGAGGCAACGCGCTCTCGTCGAGGGCACCGGTGGTCACTCCCTACAATCGGGCCTCGAATGCAGGTGGCACCGACCACGGAACAGCTGCTCGAGATTCACGGCCGGATCCGGGCGTGCGTCGCCTGCCGCCTCCACGTCACCCGCACCCAGGCCGTGCCCGGCTATGGCCCGGTCGAAGCGCGGATCATGGCAGTGGGGGAGGCGCCCGGCGAGAAGGAGGACCAACAGGGTCGCCCGTTCGTCGGCGCTGCCGGCAAGCTCCTCACCGAGCTCGTCGAGTCGATCGGCCTGACCCGTCGCGACATCTACATCACCAACACGGTGCGCTGCCGTCCGCCCGGGAACCGCGACCCCGAGCCAGACGAGGTGCAGGCGTGCAGCCACTTCCTCGACGAGCAGATCGCGCTGATGCGCCCCGACGTCATCCTGGTCCTCGGCCGACACGCCCTGATGCGGCTGCTTCCGGAGTCCGCGGGGATATCGCGCCTCCACGGAGAGCGGGTGGTACGCGACGATCGCTGGTACGTGCCGCTCTATCATCCGGCTGCCGCGCTGTACAACGGCTCGCTGCGCGAAACGCTCTTCGCCGACATGCGGCGCGTGCGTGGCTATCTCGACGAGGCGGAAGTGACGCGTGCGGAGCGCGAGGCTCCCCAGCCCGCGGTCACAGTGGATGCGCAGACCGATCAGCTGAGTCTCTTCGTCCTGTGATCTCCCTGGTCCCGCTCGGCGGCCTCGGCGAGATCGGCCGCAACCTCATGGCGATCGAGTGCGGTGAGGACATCGTTGTCGTCGACTGCGGGCTGATGTTCCCCGAGCAGGAGATGCTCGGCATCGACCTGGTCATCCCGGACATCACCTGGCTGATGGAGCGCGTGGAGCGCGTCCGCGGCATCGTGCTGACCCACGCGCACGAGGACCACATCGGCGCCCTGCCCTACGTCCTGCCGCGCCTGCCGGTGCCGGTGTATGGAACCGGCCTGACCCTGGGTTTCCTGCGCAACAAGCTCAAGGAGCACAAGCTCCTCGACTCGACCGACCTCCACACCGTGCGCGCCGGCGACACCGTGCAGCTCGGTTCATTCGCAGTTGAATGGATCCACATCACCCACTCCGTCCCGGACGCCTGCTCACTGGCGCTGCACACCCCGGACGGGGTGATCATCCACACCGGCGATTTCAAGATCGATCAGACGCCTGTCCAGGGATCGCCGCCAGACGTGGCGCGGCTCGCGCGGCTCGGCGACGAGGGCGTGCTGCTGCTGCTCAGCGACTCGACGAACGCCGAGCACGAGGGGACCACGCAGAGCGAGCGCCACGTCGGTGAGGGCTTGGCGCCGCTCTTCGCCGCCGCACCGGGCCGCATCCTCATGGCCACCTTCGCCTCCAACATCTCCCGGCTTCAACAGGCGATTGACGCCTCGGTGGCGTGCGGGCGGAAGTGCTTCATCGTCGGTCGCTCGATGCTCAACAACGTCAAGGTCGGCCAGGAGCTGGGATTCCTGCGCACCCCTGACGTCTTCGT
>JALZAG010000038.1 GCA_030948445.1 Candidatus Dormiibacterota bacterium | reverse complement strand
GGCTTGCGGTCGAGCAGGTTCTCCAGGCCGAGGATCTGGGCGGCCTCGCGCACCTTGGTCTCGATCTCCGCCTTGGGTCGCTTGGCCATGCGGATGCTGAAGGCCATGTTCTCGAACAACGTCATGTGTGGATAGAGCGCGTAGCTCTGGAAGACCATGGCGATGTCGCGATCCTTGGGAGGCAGGTCGTTGACGACGCGGTCCCCGATGACGATCTGGCCGCCGGAGATCTCCTCCAGTCCGGCGAGGCAGCGCAGCGCGGTGGTCTTGCCGCACCCCGAGGGTCCCACCAGCACAAGGAACTCGCCGTCGTTGATCTCGAGGTTGAGATCGTTGACCGCCAGCGTCTCACCGCTGTAGCGCTTATCCACGTGCTCGAACGCGATGCGTGCCATTCAGCCGCCCCCTCTGCTCATTTGACGGCGCCGGCGAGCACGCCGCGCACGAAGTAGCGCTGGAAGGCGAAGAACACTCCCAGCGGGATGATCATCGAGATGAACGACGCGGTCGAGATGACGTCGATGTTGGCGCCGAACTGACGCAGCTGGCTGAAGATCGCCACGGTGATCGGCACGTGCGGGTTGCTCGCCAAGAAGACGAGCGACACCAGCAGGTCGTTCCACACCCAGAGGAACTGGAAGATCGCCAGCGAGGCCAGCGCCGGCTTGCCGAGCGGCAGCACGATGCGCCGGAACATCATCCACTCGTTGGCGCCGTCGATGCGCGCGGCCTCGAGCAGGTCCTTGGGGATGCCGGTGTAGAAGTTGCGCATCAGGAAGATGGCGAACGGCAGCCCGAACGCCACGTGGAAGATGACCACTCCTGGGAGCGTGCCGAACAACCCGATGTGCCCGTACAGCGACGAGATCGGGATCAGCGCCATCTGCAGCGGCACCACCATGAGCGCGACCACCAGCACGAAGACGGCGTCACGCCCACGCCACGTGAGGAACACCATCGCGTACCCGGTGAGCGAGGCGATGATCACCACCAGCGCGGTGGATGCCACGGTGATGATCGCGGTGGTCAGCAGCGCGTCCGGGATGCCACCGGTCTTGAGGATGTTGGCGTAGTTGTTCAGGGTCAGCGTCAGCGGCGTTGTCAGCGCATGCCACCAGCCGGACACGAAGTAATCCTGGGGCGGCCGGAAGGACGTGACCAGCAGGCCGACGCTGGGCACCAGCCAGAAGAGCGCGATCGCCGCGAGCACGGCGTTGACCACGCTGCGCCCGAAGAGCTTGCGCAGGAGCGCCCGTTTGGGACCGGCCACCGCACCAGCCGGGGCGGGCGTCGCGATCGCGGTCATTCGCGGATCCTCCGCACGTTGAGCGCGATCACCGGGATGACCAGGAGGAAGAGAACCACAGCGATGGCGCTGGCGAGGCCGGTTTGCCTGCTCTGGAAGGCACGGCGGAACAACTCGAGCGCGATGACGTTGGTCTGCTGCTGCGATGACTCCGGGATCAGCGAGACGATGATGTCGAAGATCTTCAGGACGTTGATGATCATGGTGATGAAGACCACGATCAGCACCGGTCGAAGCAGCGGGAAGGTCACGTAGCGGAAGGTCTGCAGCTCACTGGCGCCATCCATGCGCGCCGCCTCGAGCACCTCGCGGTTGAGCGCCGCAAGGCCGGCGCCGATGATCACCATCGCGAAGCCCGCCCACACCCACAGCATCGCCACGATGGCAGCGAGGTCGGCGAGTGGGATGGCGAGCAGGGCGCGTCCCGTCGACCCCAGCCCGCTGACGGGGGTCAGCGATTGGTCTCCGAGCCAGGCCACCCCCCCGAACGCCGACCGGAAGTTGGATGCGTCGACCACCGCGTGGAAGTTGCCGCTCGGCACGTTGTCGAACGCGAAGGTGCCGTTGTTGGCGCTGGTCGTCGTGGCCACGGTGTGCTGGTCGGCCGCCACCAGCGAGAGGCGCATCGCGGGCAGGCCCTTCTCGGTGGCGTCAACGACCCCGATGTGACCACCGGGGGAGAAGTCACGCCACACCACCCCGGTCACCGTGCCGGCGACGGGGGACGGTCGCGTCGCAACCTGCGCTGTCGTGGGCACCGACGTTGGCGAGATGCCGGTCAGGCCGAGCAGCACTGTCCCGCCGGCGGCGACGGCGCTGCTGCTCACCATGCTGCCGTCCGCAGCCGTCGTCAACCCGCTGATCGGCTTGATGTTGGGCAGTGCGTACAGGCCAGGCGGGTGCACGGCGTCGACGACAGTACCGATCGCTGAGTTGATCACCCCGCGACTGGGATCGGTCTCGTACACGATGCGCCAGATCACTCCGGAGGCGAACAGGCTGATCGCCATCGGCATGAACACGATCGTCTTGAACGCCGTCGCCCAGCGGATCCGCTCGGTGAGCACGGCGAACACCAGCCCGAAGAACGTGACCATGAACGGGAACACGATCACCCAGATGGCGTTGTTGCGCAGCGCAACCAGGATGTCTGCGGTGCCGAAGAGTGTCTTGTAGTTGGCGGCGCCGGCAAAGTTGCCGCTGTCGTCGTAGAGGCTGCGCGCGACGGTTGCGATGGTGGGGTAGATGACGATGGCGCCGAGCAGGATCGCCGCCGGCGCCATGAACAGCGCCACCACCCCGGTTCGCTTCCAGCCTCCGCCCCGCGGGCGGCCGGTTCGTGCCGTGGGTATCGGACGGACTCGCGGCGCGGCGACCGTTGTCATGCCGCGAGCCCGCCCCTTAGCTCAGTGCCCGTACGCCGCCACGGCGTCCGCTTCGAGCTTTGCCTCGATACCGCTGATGTCGCTGGGGTTGCGCACCCAGGTCTGCAGGTCGGCCCACTCGCCCGATCCGGCGGTGCCACCGAACGCCGCTGGTGCCTGGTCGCTCATGTCGTAGGCGACGTTGGCGCCGGCATCGATGACGCCCTTGGCGGCAGCGCGCGAGATGTCGTCGGGGTACACCGAGAGGTCCACCTGCTTGTTTGGCGACGTGAAGCCGCCGAGGTGCGCCCAGATCGTGCCCGCGTCCGGCGATGCGAGGTACTTCAGCAGCGCCTCGGCCTGCGGAGTGTCCTTGAACATCACCGCGACGTCACCACCCGACACCACCGAGGTGGGCGAGCCGTTGACAGACGGGAACGGGAAGAAGTTGTACCCGGTCTTGGGCTGGATGTTGGTGTTCACCGTGGGAATCACCGAGCCCACGAAGTCGGCCTCGTAGAGCATGGCCGCCTTGGGGGTCGGACCGAACGCCTGGCTGACGCAGTCGGGGAATGGTGTGGCCACCGCGCCGGCCTTGCCACCAACCATGTTGGCGTCATTCCCGAAGATCTTCGCCAGCGTCTGGAATGTGGTGGTGACGGTGGGATCCGTCCACGGGATGGAGTGGGTGGCCAGCGCGTTGTACTTGTCCACGCCCGCGACGCGCAGGTACACGTTCTCGAACCAGTCAGTCAGCGTCCATCCCGAGCCGCCGCACATCGCGAACGGCGTGGTACCGGCCTGCTGCAGGGTGCTCATGTTGGCGAGCAGCTGGTCGAACGTGGTCGGCGGCGTGGTGATGCCCGCGTCCGAGAGCGATTTCACGTTGTACCAGACGGTGCTCTTGTTGGCCGCCTTGAAGTACACGCCGTACGTCTTGCCGCCATCGCTGCCCAGCTTCTGCCACGCGCTCGCGTACTGGCTGGTGAGGATGTCGCCAACGAAGCTGTCGATGGGCTTGAGCGCTCCCTTCTTGACGAGGTCATGGAGCAGGCCCGGCTGCGGCAGGATGGCGACGTCAGGAGGTGCGCCACCGCTGACAGCGGTGCCCAGCACGGTGGGCAGCTGGTCACCCTTGGACTGGAACTGCGCGGTCACACCGGTCTTGGCGTTGAAGCCGTCCAGTACCTTCTGGAAGTCCTTCTGCTCAGTGCCCGACCACACCGCCCACACGGTGACGTTGCCGCCGATGTTCGAGGAGCCGCCCGACGAACTGCTGGGCGTCGTGGTGCTGCTCCCACACGCGGCCATGGTCATGACAGCCGCGCCAGCCAGTACTCCGAACGCTCGCCTGTGTCCCCTGGTGATCATCTCCGCCTCCTTGCCGCGCGCTCGACTGAACCGTCGCTTGCCGGACCGGCCGCGGATGCGATTGGCGCACCTGATCGGTCTCGGGCCTCCCTGGGCCGGCTTGGGATGCTACGCCGCAGTACCAGCGAACACAACCGCGTCAGGCGTGTGCGCGGGACGGCACCTCTTGGACCATCCAGTGGTTGCCGTCGGGGTCGCTGAAGGAGATGAACGTCCCGTAGTCGGCGCGCTGCGGCTCGTAACCGACGGCCTGGCCCCCCGCAGCGAAATGGAAGACCTCACTCACGTCCACGCCGCGCCCGACAAGCTGGGCGCGCGCCTCGTCGATGTCGGAGACCACCAGCTGCAGCCCCTTCAGTGAGCCCGGCACCATCTCCGTCTTCATCAGCACGATCGAGCACGCTGAGCCGGGCGGGGTCAGCTGCACCACGCGAAAGTCCTCGCCGGCGCGGTGGTCGACGTCGAGGGTGAAACCGGCCTTCTCCATATAGAAGGACTTGGCGCGGTCGATGTCGGCGATCGGCAGCATCACCACCTCGAGCATCCAGTTCACGGCTCAGCCTCCGGTCTGTGCGGAGAAGGCGGTGGCCAGCGCCTGCCCGTCGACGTCGACAAGACCGGTGCCCACATGCAGCGTCACCGCTGTGTCGGCGGGCACCCCGGTGGTGATGGTCGCAGTGCGTGTGTTGACGTCGTACGTGGTGGTCACCGTCAGCGAGCGACCCGACTTGGTGGTTACGGTGATGGCGCCGGATACGCTGTCGGGGCGCAGGTCGCTGTCGAAGCTCACCCGCATGACCAGCGTCGAGCCGCTCAGCGGCACCACCGACACCACGTGCGGTCCGATCGGCTCATCCTTGAGGTGCCCGGCGTTCAGCGAGGTGACCACGTAGCCGCCGCCATCCTTCGGCGACAGCACCAGCGCCTCGTCCGCGAACGACGCCGCGGGGTGCGCTGCCGAGGGGTCGACGATGAGCCGGGTGGTGGCGGCAACGGTCCCGTCGGAGTTGGCCACTGCGCTGATCACGTAGGCACGCGAGAGCCCGTGTGGCGTCGCCCCGGCGGCGTCGACCCCCGAGCCGCTCAGCGTGGTCAGCGCCGTCGCATTGCCCTGCACCTGCGCGTCGACGAAGGCGTTCAAAGCGCCGGCCGCGCCATCCGGCAGGGCGTTGACCACGGTGCCCGCGACAGCCCCCGGCACAGTCGCGATTTTCGCGCTGCCGCCGGCGATGAAGGCGATGCGGTCGCCGCTCGTCGAGTACACCGGAGCCCGCGCCGCAGCCGTGTGAGCCAGCACGCTGCCCGAAGGCAACGCCAGGATCTCGAGCTCGCCGCCGTCAGTCGGCGGCTGGTCGGACACCGCCACGTGGGTGCCAGCCCGGTCGAGCGCGATGGCCGCGATGCTGTTGGCGGGGTGGTCGAGCGGCACGGTGGCGGCGGCATCGCGACCCACCGGTGAGGTGAGCAGCCGCGCCGGGTCGGCACTCGCGTCGACCCACGCCACCACCTGGCCGTCGCCGCTGAAGGCTGCGGTCTCGCGGCTGCCGGAGAGCTGTCGCGACTGTCCGTTGGCCAGGTCGATGAGCTCGCCGTCGCGACTGGTGTTGCCCGCGAAGGCGTGGCCGCCGCTGGTGGAGAAGATCACGCGGCTGGTGCCCGCCGGCAGCGGGGTGATCGTGCTCACCCGGCCGACCAGGTCCACGCTGACGATCCGGTCCGCCTCGGCGACCAGGGCGGTGTCATTCGACAGCCAGCCGGTGGCCAGCGTGCCGGTGGCCAGCGTGGCCAGGGCTCGGTGCTGCGTGCCATCGAGCGACACCACCTCGATGCTCGTCCCCGAGCTGGTGGGCACAGCCGCCACCAGGCGCAGCCCGTTGGGGGCCAGCGCTGCCGATGACGCCGCCGGGCCGAGGTCGATGACCCCGCCGCCGGACGTCATGGCCACGAGCTCGCCGGTCGACGTCGGCGTCGCCGTGGCGCTGGCTGACGCCGTCGGGGTTGGCGAGGCGGTGGCATTGGCAGGCTGCGTGGCGCCGGCGGTCGCGGTGGGGGAGGCCGTGCTCGAGCTCGTCGGCGATGGCGACGCCGGTGTGGTGGCGTGCGCGGTCGAGGCGGTCGCGATCACGGTCCCTCCGCCGCCACTGATGAGCTGCGAGCTGACCGAGACTGGGGCCAGTGCCTGCGCGGAGAGCTCGGTCACCGATGGTGCCGGCGGCGGCGTCGGGGCGGTGCCGAAGGAGATGTGGATGTCGCTTGCTGCCAGCGAGCCGCCGGCCGAGCGGGCGGCCTTGCGGTCGATGGTCACCGTGTACGGGGTGTTGCCGGCGAGGTGATGGGTGGGCGTGATCAGCAGGTTGTTGCCCTGCCATGAGGTGGTCACCTGGGTGGCCGGCCGGATGTGCAGACCCGCTACCACGGCCGCCTGGTTCATCGGCTCGTTGAAAGCCACGGTGATGACGTTGTTCGGGCTCACCGCATGGAAATCGGCCACCGGAGAGGCCGCGGTCACCTGGTGATCCTGCACCGGCGTCCGCGCCACCGTGAACACCGCCACCGCCGCCAGGGCGACGCCGAGCGCGGCTCCACCCCAGGCGAAGCGCGGCGTGCGCTGCCACCAGCCGGCGCGGCGCGGGCGGATCGTCCGTGGCCCAGCCG
>JALZAG010000008.1 GCA_030948445.1 Candidatus Dormiibacterota bacterium | reverse complement strand
AGGCGCGCGACGTCGTCACTGTCGACCTCCGAGGGAAGACAACCATCGCTGACTTCTTCGTGGTCTGCGAGGGTGACACCGATCGGCAGGTTCGTGCCATTGTTGACAGCATCGAGGCGTCCTGCCGGGAAGCCGGGGTCCGGCCACTCTCCACAGCGGGCCTCAAGGACGCCTCATGGGCCTGCCTCGACTTCGACGCGGTCATCGTCCACGTCTTCCTGCCGGGTGAACGCACCTTCTACGACCTTGAGGGTCTCTGGAGCTCGGTTGCCGCGGCCCGCGTCGCGGTCGACTGAGGCCGCGTCCGGCTCAGAGCGGGGCGGTGGTGAACCCCGGTGAGCTGCCCAGCAGGCTGACCACGTTGATCGCTGCCAGGACGAGCGCCACCGCCGCGACCGCGTAGACGCCGTACACGACTGCCTGCTCCCAGGTCTTCAGATCGCGACCACCCACGCGGCGCAGCGGAGGCAGTGCCAGCCCCACGAGGGCGCCGGTGATGAAGCCGCCGATGTGCGCGACGTTGTCGACGTTGGGCACCACGAAGCCGAAGACCACGACCATGGCGCCGTAGGTGAGCGCGTACTGCCGCATCGCGTGTGCAATTCCCACCGGCACATCACGACCCTGGACCCGGCCGAGGACGAAGAGCAGCCCGAGCAGGGCCATGATCCCGCCCGAAGCACCTACGGTCAGTGCGACGCCGTTGGTCACAGTTGCCACCAGCACGGATGCCAGCCCGGCCCCGGCCGCACCGACCATGAAGGTAGCAACCAACAGACGCCACCCGAAGAGCTGCTCGACGAGCCTGCCGACGATGTACATCGCGAACGAGTTGAAGACCACATGCAGTGGCAGGACGGATGCTCCCGTACCGCCTCCGCCCGGGTCGTGGAGAAAGGCGTAGGAGATGAACCGCCACCAGTCGGGTTGCAGGTTGGACAGGGCGCCCATGTCGAACAGTCCGTCCCCGCTGCCGTTGCGCAGCAGCACCTTCTCGACGATGAACACCACAACGAAAGCGGCTATAAGCGAGTAGGTCGCGAGCGGTCTGGTATTGAGCTGGGTGCGCGCCGGCGCGGCGTAGCCGCCGGCGACGGACTGGCGCTCTGCGAGGTCGACGGCGGCCAGGGTCGGCGCCTCCTGCGCACCGAGAAGCGCCGTCGCGTGCGTCCGAATGTCCCGAGGCGTGGGGAGGTCCGCAGGCGGTGGCAGCAGCACTGACACCTCGCCGCTCGATGGGTCGACCGCGACTGCGCCCACGTGCACGGCGACATTGGAGGCCGGCGCTGTGAGGACTCCCGGCACGAGCCGCAACGCGACGATCAAGACGTCGCATCGCTCAGCTCCCTGGACTCCCAGGCGGTCGGCGCCCCAGCGCGCCGCGGCCGCGCACCTCGCTGCGAGGTCGGGGCCTGCAGCCGCAGGGTCCTGCGCCGGTGTGTAGAACCCGACAAACACGGCACGTCGCCCGGTCCAGCTCGCCGCTCCGAGCTCGTACATCTCACCGCCCAGCTCGCCGAGGCGCGAGTCGCGCGGGTCGGTCAAGCGCAACTGAAAGCGCGTCACCAAGTCCAGCGCGACGGCGCGCGCAAGCGCAGGAGGCTGTGGAGGTAGCCCCAGCGTCGGGGGAGGGGGCGGAGCCGCCTCGGTCACTCCCGGCAGTCTACCCAGCCTCTCGCGGCCGCGGTCACTGCCTCTTGGGCGGCTTGGGCGGCTTGGCCCTCACCGCAGGAAGCGTGGGTGGTCCGGCCTGAACGGTGGGGGCGGGCGCACCGGGAGTCGGCACAGCGGTTGTGCCCGGCGGGCTCGTGCCGGTGTACCTGCAGTCCGGCGGCAGACCGGGAGGAACCGGGCTTCCCGCGGGTCCCCAGTACGAGCACCCGCCACCGACGGTGCCCCCGTTCTGTGTCCCGGGGAGGAAGAAGTCCGCGTTGTCGCCGCTGCCCACCTGGACGACGTCCTTGGGCTGGGTGTACCAGGTGGGTTTGGTTCCCGCCAGCACGGCGCGCATGTCGGCGTTCCAGATCGGAGCCGCGCCGGTGATACCGCTCGAGTTGTCGAGGTGGCCGCATGAGTTGTTGCGCGGTTTTAGCCCGTAGTGGGCGAGGTCCTGCGGACTGAAGGGGTCACTGGCGGCCTGCCCGGTGTAGAGCACGTTGCCGCGGGAAATCGCCCGCTGCATCGTCGCCACGTCAGCGCTCTTGAGACATGAGTTGCCCGGGTTGCCCACCCAGACCGTGCTGACCAGGTCAGGAGTCCACCCCACAGTCCAGTTGTCGAGGAAGAACTCCGCCGTGCCCGTCTTTGCGCTCACCCGGCGGTCGGGGAGGGTGAGGTCTCCGTGGGGCCCGAAGTCCATCACCCGGTTGGCATCGTTGCTGGTGATCTCGTTCATGATGAAGGCCACGTTCTCCGGGACCACGCGCCGCGCGCTCGAGTCCGGGTTGAGTGTGAAGAGGGCTTTGCCGGTGACCCGGTCGGTGATGTGGTCGACTGGGCTGGGGTCATGGTGCACACCGAGGTCGGCGATGGTCGCCGCGCCGACGGCCAGCTCGAGGGGCGTCACCGGGAAGCCTCCAAGCGTCGCGGAGTAGTCGGTGGCGCCAGGGCGATCACCCACCGGAAATGGCGGCGAGGCGTAGGAGGTGATGCCGGCAGCGATCTCGAGGCTGGTGATGTAAGGGATGCCGACCGCAGCCTCGACCTTCACCGCCGGCACGTTGAGCGAGTTGCCGAGGCACGTTTTCACCAGGCAGGTACCGTGCCACCGGCGGTCGTAGTTGAGAGGCGAGTAGGTGGGTGCGCCCGGGCCGGGTGAGAGATGCACCGGGGCGTCGAGGATGGGCGTGGTCATGGTGTACAGATGCGACGCGATCGCCGCCGAGTACGTGAACAGCTTGATGGTCGAGCCGGGGCTGCGCTGTCGGGTGGCCATGTTGAGCTGGCCGATTTCTGGGTCGTTGTTGTCCCACGCCCCAACCATGGCCAGCACTCTTCCCGTCTTGGGGTCGAGGTTCACCAGCGCGCCGTCCCTGGCGTTGTGCGTGTTGCGGATCTTGACGATGCCGTCGTGCAGAGCTTTTGCGGCTGCCACCTGCTTGGTGGGGTCGATTGTGGTGAAGATGTCCCAGCCACCCGGGTTGATGTAGTTGTTGCCATAGTTCTGCCGCAGCCACTTGGTGACATAGTCCTTGACGTCGGGGTAGACGTTGGGCTCGCTCTCGCCCCAGCCGTGGAACGTGAGCTTCTGCGCGCGGGCCTCGTCGGCCTGCTTTTGGGTGATGTCGCCATTGGCCACCATCGCCCCCAGCACGACGCGCTGGCGATCCTTGGCGTCGGGGTTGTCGCCGTTGTTGAGCACCGGGTTGAGCGTGGTGGGCGATTGAGGCAGGCCGGCGAGCATCGACGCCTCGGCGAGGTTGAGGTCCTTGGCCGACTTGAAGAAGTACAACTCCGCGGCCGTCTCAACCCCGATGGCGTGGTTACCGTAGGGCACGCGGTTGAGGTACATCTCGAGGATCTGATTCTTGGTGAAGTTGGAGTCGAGCTCGTTGCCGAGCACGATCTCCTTGATCTTGTAGTCGATCGAGCGCTCGGGGCTGTTGAAGAAGCTGATCTTGGCGAGCTGCTCGGTGATGGTCGAGGCGCCGCTGGTGTTGGTGTGACGGACGTTGTCCCACGCCGCCTTGATCAGACGGGGAAGGTCCCACGATCCCTCGCTGTAGAAGTGGCGATCCTCGACGTCGATAGTGGCCAGACGCATGTACAGCGAGATGTCGTCGAGGCCGGCGTGGACGTGGCGCACACCGTTGTCGTTGAAGATCGCGATCAGGTTGCCCTTGGCGTCGAAGACATGACTGTCGAGCGGCGGTTCCATGGCCGCGACGGTCGCCGCGTCAGGCAGTTGGGACCGATAGGAGGCGTACCCGACGAAGACTGCCGCGAAGAGCCCGCCCGCCAAGGACCCGAGCACCCCGACCACGATCAGCAGGATGCGCAGGCGATGACGGGGGCGGGAGTGGTGCAGGCTGGCCCGGCGGCGCCGCGGCGGCGGGGTGCCACGGCTGGATCCCCGGCCCCGGCCCGGGCGCGCGGACAGGCCGCCGCCGGTGCGGCTCGGTCGCGAGGAGCTGGAGCGCACGGAAATCCTCAGAATCGAAAGCGTTCGCGCCACATGGTTGAACGAGGAGGGCGGTTGCGGGTTACGCCGGGCGGAGCGCCACCGCGAGGACGTACAGAGCCACCACCACGATCAGGAACAGGGCCCCCGCGACCACGAGGCCGAGGCCCTCCTCGATCCAGAACGGTCCGATTCGGCGGCGGTCCTTGGCTCCCTCGTCGATGGGAACGGGCTGCATCGCAGAGAGCCTAGCAGGCCACCGCGCGAAGCCCCGCCCCCGAGTGGCGGAGCAGGCCGCAGCCGCAGTCGTCGGAGTGTCCGATGGCCTGTCACTCGATGACGCGGCTTGGCAACGGCTTGAATCCGTCGAAGTGCCCGATGACACAATCGGCGCTGATGGCTGTCTTTGCCGCTGCTCCCGTGACCTCTCCGATCGCCCTGCCCCCCGAACCGCGCACGGCGGAGGAGACCGGGCTGCCATTCAGCTTCATCTGCGACCTCGTCCTCAAGGTTCTGTACTTCAACGGAAACATGCTCGGACGCGATCTCGCGGCGCACACCTGCCTGCCCTTCAGCTTCCTCGAGGGGACTCTCAAGTTCCTCGCCGATGAGGGCTACATCAGCACCACCGGGGTTCGCATGACCTCGCTGGCACATGGCGAGAGCCTGAACGCCGGCATGGAGCACCAGATCTCCGGGACGGGCCGCCAGAAGGCGCGTGAGCTGATGGAGCTCAATCAGTACGCCGGTCCGGCGCCGGTGCCGATCACCGAGTACAGCGCCATGGCCGAGCAGCAGGCGGCGGTCGACGGCGTGGTCAACCGCGCTCGCCTCCACGATGCATTCAGCAACCTGGTGCTCTCGGAGAGCGTTCTCGATCACCTCGGCCCGGCGCTGAGTGCCCGTGAGGCCATCTTCCTGCACGGACCGCCGGGCAACGGCAAGACCACCATTGCCGAGGCAGCGGCCTCGCTCATGGGTCCCCCGGTCTTCGTGCCACGCGCTCTGTACGTGCATGGCGAGATCATTCGCTTCTTCGACCCCATCCACCACGTCGCCATCGACCGTGAGCTCCCCTCCCACGACCGCCGCTGGCAGCTGGTGCAGCGCCCCGCCGTCAAGGTGGGTGGAGAGCTGACCCCGCGCATGCTCGAGCTGAGCTACGACCCCACGCTGGGCTTCTACGAGGCATCGATGCAGCTGAAGGCCAACGGCGGACTGTTCCTCATCGACGACTTCGGGCGTCAGCAGAACATGTCGCCGCGCGACCTGCTCAATCGGTTGATCGTCCCCCTCGAGAAGCACGTCGACTACGCCAACATCAGTCGTGCCGGCACCACTGTGGCCGTGCCGTTCACCTGCCTGCTGATCCTGTCGACCAACATGCGCCCGCAGAACCTCATGGACGAGGCGTTCCTCCGGCGTGTTCACTTCAAGGTGCATGTCCCCGATCCAACCGAGGACGAGTATCGGGAGATCTGGCGCCGGCGCTGCATGCTCGAGGGACTGCGCATCGAAGAGGATGTGCTCAGCCGTCTCATCCAGCACCATTACACGGACAAGGGGCGCCCGCTGCACGGCTCCCATCCCCGCGACCTGCTCAACCACATCATCCACGCGGCTCGGTATTTCGGACGTCCGGTGGCCATGACCGACAGCCTCATGGAGTGGGCGTGCGAAACGTACTTTGTCGACGAGGACGCCAGCTAGCGCCCAGCGACGCCTGAAGGGTCGTCAGGGCGGCGAAACCGCTGCGCCACCATTCCGTAACGGACGCGGTCGCACACGGGAAATCCCATCTAGAGTGCCGCGCATGACCATGGTCGCATGCCGCCGGCTGGCCGCTGCCGGGGCCGCCTGTGCCGGGATCGTGCTCGTGGCCTCACCGGTAGGTGCGGCCAACGGAGCCGGCGCTCCCGCCGTTCGCCCGGTGCCCACCTTCCCGCACGGCTACATCGAGTACTCGCTGGCGCCATCGGCGCAGGCGAGCGACAGCATCCGGGTGGGTGACCAGGGTGACACTGCGGGCACGTTCAACATGGTCGCGGTCGACGGCTTCACCTCCGACCTCAGCGGCGTCGTATATGGCGACGCCACCTCCGCCCTGCACGATGGGCCCACCGGGAACGGCGAGTACGGCGCGGGGCGCTGGATCACGCTGTCGCCGCCCAAGCTCACCCTCCAGCCGGGCCAGCAAACGACGGCGGCTTACACCGTCCAGGTGCCCGCCGGGACCCACGCCGGCGACTATGTCGGCGGCATCTCCGCGGAGAACCCAGTGCCGACAGCGGCGCCGCCCTCGGGGCAAGGCGTGGGTCTCAACATCACGCAGCGCAGCGTGATCGCGGTGGTGGTCCACGTCCCGGGCCAGCTGACCCCGCCCAACTTCAAGGTCGGCAAGCCCACCATCGCAGTCGAGAACCAGCGACGCCAGGTGGTCACCTTCCCTCTGACATATGGCGGCGATACGCTCATCAAGCCGCACCTCGTGTTCAGCATCGCGGACAGCGACGGCAAGCTCCTGCTCCACTTCGACCAGCAGCTCGACACCTTCGTGCCGCACACGACCATCCACTATCCCTTCCCGATCGACAGCACCATCCTGCCGCCGGGTACCTACAGAATCACTGGCACGTTTGGCAGCGGCGGTCCTGGTGACGCGGCGATCAGCAGCTCGATCGCCGTGACCGCAGCGGCGGCCAAGGTTCCTCCACCAGACCAGCGAAGCGGTCCGCCTCCGCAGGCGGCGATCACGCAAACCCCGGGCTGGGTCCGTTCACTGCTCTTCGGCATCGGTGGGTTGCTGCTCATCGTCCTGGCCCTTCCTGTGGTGCTGTGGTGGCGGCGTCGATGCAGCCACTGCGCGCGGCACATCCTGCGCGGCCTCATCCTGGTGGAGGACTTCCATGAGATCGCCGATTGCGCACCGTGCCGCGGCCGCGCCCTGAAGCGCGAAGAGGTTCACCTCTGCCAGGCCTGCTACCGATCCCACGTGCTCGCCCGGCGGGAGGCGCCGCCGGAGCGCCGCACCCGGCTCTCGGCCTAGGGCCCGCTGACGATCGTGTACTGGGCGGTGGCGGTGTAGCTTCCGGCGAGGCCGGTGTTGGGGTCGATGGTGAGCTTGGCCTTGGGTGTGCAGGTCCAGGCACCAGTCCCGGTGTTGGTCGCGTCCGTGAGGATCTTCACAGCTGCGCCGAACCCTGTGGGTGTTCCGCCGGTGATGGTGGCGGCGGTGTTGGCCCAGGTCGGTGCATTGACCGCCCCTGTTCCCGCGACGCAGGCGCCGGCGCCCGCCATGGTCAACGCGCTGGTGGCCAGGACGTCGTTGCGCGAGATGTACTTGTCGGTGCCTGCGTAGGTGGTACCGGACGCGAATGTGATCGTCAGGCCCTTGGTGCCCACCGCGAACGCGCTCGCCTTGGTGGCAGTTCCCGAGCCGCTCTCGGCGCCGGCCCAGCTGATCGCCACTGTGGTGCCACCGTCGGAGGTCACGGTAACCGTGTACGTGGCGTCGTGCGTGGTGCCCGTATACGCGCCTGCAGCAGTGGTCGACAGCGCATGGCTGGCGCCCGCGACCCACGCCCCCGTGTGGCTGAACTGGTACACCGCCAGCGTGCCATTCCATCCCGTGGCGGTGCCGGTGGTGTCGGACCAGTCGGCCGCGTTGAGGTTGGTCGCGGCGGTGGTGCAGACGCAACTGCCGAGGGTCACCGCAAAGGCGGCGTTGGCCCCGACGTTGGCGACGCTTATGGCCCCGGCCGCGAATGCGGTTGAGGGAAGCAGGGCGATGAGCCCTGCACCCAGTACCGCCGCACATTGATGACGCATGGGCGACATTGTCCCCCGTCGCCGCTCAGCCGGGTGGCAGCTTTACGGTCCTGAGACGATGCTGAACTGCGCCGTGGCCACGTACGAACCGGGCCAGCTGTTGTTGGAGTCGATGCTCAGAGTGGCCTTGGGTGTGCAGGTGAAGGTTCCCAGGCCCTGCCCGACGGGGACGGTAATCACCTTGACCGCAGCGCCGAACGTGTTGTAGGTGCCGCCGGTGACAGTGGCTGAGGTGTTGGTCATGGAAGGAATGTTGGTGCCAGTAGCGGTCGTGCCCGTGGCGGAGCAGCTACCGCCCACGGCCATGGTCATCGCCGTGGTCAGCATGACATCGGCCTTGATGTTGTACTTGTCGGTCGCCAGGTACGTGGTGCCCGTGGCAAAGGTGATCGTGATGCCCTTGGTACCAACAGCAAAGGCGACGTTCTTCGTGGCCGTGCCACTACCGCTCTCGGTGCCGGTGTATGCAACGACGACGGTAGTGCCCCCATCGGAGGTTACGGTCACCTGATAGTTGGCGAGCTGGGTGCTCCCCGTGTAACCGCCGGAGGTGGTGGTGGCAAGCGCACTGCCCGTGGGGACCCATGCCTGGGTGTTGACGAACTGCTGCACCGCCACGGTCCCGTTCCAGCCGGCACCACTGCCCGTGGTGTCGGAGTAGTTGCCGCTGTTGAGGTTGGTTGCCGCAGTGGTCACCGTGCCGCTGCCCAGCGTCACGGAAAATGCGGCTGCCCCGACGCTCGCCAAACCGAGGCTGCCGCCCGTCACGGTGAACGTGGCTGCGCCCGTCGCCGAGGCAGCGCCCGCGCGGAGGGGGAAGGCGCTGAGGGCTGTCAGGATGACGGTCCCGATGAGGACGAGGCCGGCGAGGCCCTTGCGATTCATCATGCCTACGGCCCGGTCGCGATCGTGTACTGGGCGGTGGCCGTGTAGGACGACGCCCATGTCAGGTTGGAGTCGGTGCTCATCGTCGCCTTTGGCGTGCAGATGAAGGTTCCGATACCGTTGCCCACGGTCGCGGTGATCACCTTGACGGCAGCGCCGAACGTGTTGTACGTACCACCGGTGATCGTCGCCGAGGTGTTCGTCATGGTCGGCAGGTTGGCGCCGGTGGCTGTGCTGCCCTGCGCGACGCAGCTGCCGCCGGTCGCCATGGTGAGCGCGGTCGTCGGCAGGACGTCGGCCTTGATCGTGTACGTGTCGGTGGTCAGGTAGGTGACGGCGCTGGCAAAGGTGATGGTCAGCCCGAGTGTGCCCACGGCGAATGCTGACCCTTTGGTGGCCGTGCCCGATCCGCTCTCCTGTCCCGACCAGGTCACGTTGACCGTGGTCGCCGCGTTGGCGGTTACCGCCACCGAGTACCACGCGTTGTTGGCGGTGCCGGTGTACGTGGCCGAGGCGTTGGTCGACAGTGCGGTGCCGCTCGGCACCCACGCCTGGGTATTGACGAAGCGGTACAGCGCTAGGGTGCCGTTCCAGCCTGCGCCCGACCCGGTGGTGTCGGCGTAGGTACCCGCGTTCAGGTTGGTGGCCGCCGTGGTCACCGTGCCGCTGTTCAAGGTGACCGTAAAGGTCGCCGCGCCGACACTCGCCACGGACAACGATCCACCCGTCACTGTGAGCGTATCGGTGCCGGTGCCCTGGGCGACCGCCTGTGCTCGGAGCGGGCTAGCCGCACATGCGACCGCGGCCACACCGACCACGGCTGCAATGATCCGACTGGTTCTCACAGGTGCTCTCCAGGAGGTTGCTTCATCCCGTTGTGGGCTGGCATGACTATGTGTGGGCAGCGGTCACGTACCGAGGGAGGGTTCGGTTACGGCTCGGTATCGCCGTGATGAGAGAAATGGCACCCTCATGCAGTGAGCAACCAGTCCGTTACCGAACGGTAGGGAGCGCCGTTTCCATGGCGACCAAACGTCGGGAAACGTGCTGCGCACCTATACTCGGCTCCGCCTCGCGCGGAGCACGGGGCGGTAGCTCAGCTGGGAGAGCGCTGCCCTCGCACGGCAGAGGTCGGGGGTTCGAGTCCCCCCCGCTCCACCAGCCCTGGGGTGGTTCTCAGTCGGCGTGGACCACCAGCCGGCGTGCGGGGGGGAGCCGACGTCGACGGCGCTGGGGCAGCGTCACGATGGTGTCGTCCAGCGCTGTGGCGGCACGCGCGATGCGGTCACGTCCGCTCTGCTTGGCGGAGTACATGGCGCGGTCGGCGGCCGCCAGCAGCTGCTCGAGGTCGCGGGCGT
>JALZAG010000289.1 GCA_030948445.1 Candidatus Dormiibacterota bacterium | reverse complement strand
GGGGAGGAGCGGCGGGAGCTGACCCGTCGGGCTCGGGCCGAGAAGTTGCCGTTCCAGGATGTGCAGCGCGCCCGGATCGTGTTGTATGCCGCCGAGGGGTTGCATGACACGGAGATCGCTGCGCGGTTGGACACGACCGCGGGGATTGCGGGGAAGTGGCGAAGACGGTTCTTCACCGATCGTGTTGAGGGGTTGAAGGACAAGCCGCGCGCGGGTCGCCCGCGTCGTTTTCCCCCCGGAGCAGGTCGCCGCCGTGAAGGCGGTCGCGTGCGAGTTGCCGGTCCGGTACGGGCTGCCGCTGGGCCGCTTCTCGCGGACTGAGCTGTACCGGCTGGTGATCGAGCTGGCGGTCACGGAGGCGTCCGCGTCGACGATCTGGCGGTGGTTGCACGAGGACGCGATCAAGCCGTGGCAGCAGCAGTGCTGGATCTACCGGCGTGACCCCGCGTTCGCCGAGAAGGCCGGGCGGGCGCTCGATCTGTATGCCCGCGTGTTCGACGGCAAGCGCCTGCGCCCGGATGAGTACGTGATCTCAGCCGATGAGAAGAGCCAGCTGCAAGCCCTTGGCCGCCGCCACGAGACGAGCGCGCCCGGACCAGGCCGCCGGAGCCGCTACGAGTTCGAGTACGAGCGTGGTGGGACGCTCGCGTACTTGGGGGCGTGGGACGTTCATCACGCGAACCTGTTCGACCGCGTCGAGCCGACTACCGGGATCGAGCCGTTCGGCCGCTTGGTCGAGCAGGTCATGACCACCGAGCCGTACGCGTCGGCCAGGACGGTCTATTGGATCGTCGACAACGGGTCCTCGCACGCCGGGAAGACGTCAATCAAGCGGATGCAGGACCGGTGGCCGAACGCCAGGTTGATCCATCTGCCCGTGCACGCGTCGTGGCTGAACCAGATCGAGCTGTACTTCTCGATCGTGCAGCGCAAAGCGCTTACCCCGAACGACCTCGCCACCCTCGAACAGCTCGCTGAACGACTCCTCGGCTTCGCAGAGCACTACCGTCAGATCGCCCGGCCGTTCGAGTGGACGTTCACCCGCCAAGACCTCAACAACCTGATCGCCCGAATCGAACGCCACGGGCCGCAACTCACGCTCGCAGCCTAACGATCAGAACTTACGGACGCGTCTACTAGCGCTGGTCAGAGTCCGCCGACGGGGAGCGTCTGCCAGCGAATCGCCCCCGGTTTCATGGCGGTGACTCGCGAGCAGCAACCCCGCAGCCGAGATCCCGGGCATCGACCCGTAGGAGACGACACACCTGCCGACGAGCCGCCCGCTCGCGCCAATCGAAGAGTGCCCCTTTGGGCCCTAGACGGGCACTGCGATCGCCGATCGAACCTCCGCCGGTACTCCCCTCCCGACCGAAAGGAGTCGCCTCCGCCGAGTAGGCGACGTCGCTGCTCTTGGTGCACCGGGGCAGCAGCGGGTGGGAAGCCCGGTCGGCTTCCCGGTTCACAGCCGTTACGTCGTGTACGGGTCGCGCACCGGCTGAGAAAGTCGTGCACGACTTGCGCACCGGCTGAAAAATGGCGGTGGGCAGCGCGAGCTGGACGTGCTGTCCGTTCGAATGCCAGGTGAGCCCCGGCTACGCGTCACCAGACCGGCGCGACGCTCCGTTTGACTAGCGCTCGCCCCGGAACAACGTCGCGACCAGGCTGCGTCTCGAAGTCTCGCTGATGAACGAGAAGTCCAGCGAGTGTGTCGTTACGAAGTCGGCCTTCGCCGCCGCGTGAGCCCGGGCGATACAGGCTGTCCTTCGATGGGCCATGAGATGCTTCCTGCGGCGCGTCTTAGCCTTCCTGGCGTTGTACTTCCTGTTGCAGCTCGCGATCGCCGCCTTGAGGTTCACCTTCGCCCTGGGCGAGGGAGTCGCCGCCGCGAGGATCGGAGTCACGGCGGCGGGGACCGGAGGCGCGACAGCCGGCGGCGGAGTCACAACGGGCGCCGGCGGCGGGACGACGGGCGCACGTGACGCCAACACCGTGACCGCCTGGCGAGTTGAACCGTTGGCCGCTATGAATGTGTCGCCAGGAGCCACGTTCGGGATCGTGACCACGACGCTGAAGCTACCGCTTGCGTTGGCTGCGGGAACCGTCGCGAGCACAGGGCCGGTCGAGCCGCCGAGGCTGATCTGAATCGGACCCATTGCGGAGTAGCCTTGCATGAAGCCTGACCCGGTGACGGTCAGGGTGCCGCCCGGAGCGGCAGCACTCGGGCTAACGGTGAGGGACGGTAAGCCCGCACATGCATACGCAACGGCAGCCGCCGCCAGTGGTGCGGCTAGAGCCGCCAAGACGATTAGGTACCACCCCGACCTCCGACGCTTTGGCATCCCGCCCTCTCTTTTCACTCGACGCGCAGCTAAGCTGGTACCCGAGCGTCCGCATCTGCGACCGAGCCGAGCACACGCTAGCGCGCAGACGAGAGGCCGAGCGAACACCGCCGGCACCGGGACTGCCGGCAGCCTTCTCTCGAGCGACCCTTGACCGTCGTTGACAGAGTGCCCCGCGATCAGGTGCCCGAACTTGCTGAAGCCGAACGATTGGCCTCGCTTCTGGATTGAGCGCGATCCACCACTTGTGATGACGGGGAAGCCGCGACTGGGATGCGTCGATCGTCAGAAGCGTTGGCACCTGGCTGCTGACGCAATTCTGCACACGGTGCCTGCGTGGGTGGTAGAGCGCCGCAGTTGACGTGCTCTACCGAGGAGCAACCATGACTGTGCAACTGCTCGACGTCGCTCACCGGCGACGATGCCCGGCTATCGCCAAGGCTGCGCGCCGCGTACCAAGGGGATGCGCGTCCAGCGGCCAGTCGGGACGTGGCTTTGCTAATCGACGGCCAGACGCGCAGACGAGCGTGGTCTCAGGCCGGCGCCCGCGCCGAGCTACGGCATCTCGGCCCCAGCGCCGGAGTACGCCGACGGTTCGCTCCGCATCAGCTCCGGCACCCCCACGCCGTTGAGATGGCCCGCGAAGGCGTCCCGATCCCGGTCATCCAGAGGCAGCTCGGGCACGCCCACCTCGGCATCACTGGTCATGCCCTCACCTGAGGGAAGAGTGAACCCAGCGCTTCGGGCGCTCTCCTGGCCTCGAGGACCGCGGCCATCGGGAACGGCTTGCGCGGCCTGAACGGAGCGCCAGACCGCCCATCAGGTCTCGGC
>JALZAG010000063.1 GCA_030948445.1 Candidatus Dormiibacterota bacterium | reverse complement strand
CCGCACCGCGCCTTTCTGGCCACGCGCGGAACCTCCACCTTCATCAATGCCCACGTGTTCCCCGGCGGGATCTGCCCGTCGCTGCCCTCGCTCATCGAGGCAGCAGAGGGCACCGGCGACCTGCGTTTGGTGGACCTCGAGGACATCACCTCGAGCTACCCGCTGACCCTGGCAGCCTGGCGAGCCAACTTCCTGGGCAACGCCGGCCGGCTCCATCCGCGGTTCGACGAGCGCTTCCGGCGCTTCTGGCTGCTGTACCTCTCCCTGTGCGAGGCCGGCTTCACCGAGCGGCGAATCTCCGACGTGCAGCTGCTCTTCGCCAAGTCGGCCTTCCCGGCGGATCGCCTGCCGCGCTGGACAGGACCGCACGCAACGCCCGCCCGGGCCCCGGCCGCGGTGGCGTCGAGGGCCCCGGAGGCCGCGCTGCACTAGGATCACCGGATGGCCGAACAAGGTGAGGGCGTCGACCTCAGCGGGCTGCACCGCGAGCTCGACAACCTCAAAACCCAACTCTGCCGCTGCCAGCACCAGGGCACCTGCCTGGCGTGCCGAGGCTTCGAGATCCTTCGCGAGCAGTCCCAGACGGTGGTGGCGGCCTCGAGCCAGCCGGTGCTGATGCAGGTCGCCCAGGAGGCCGCGGTCAAGGACCTGATCGGCCAGCTCGGCGGCGTCCAGGAGAAGCTCGCCGGGGATCCGCAGATCCAGGAGCTGCTGATGCGCATGATGGATCGTGTCCAGGAGGACCTGGGTGGACCCGATGAGCTGGCCAAGCTCTTCAGCGGACTCGGCTTCCCGCTACCGGGGGACGGGACCGAGGGCGGCGGCCAGATTCCCGGCTTCGGCACCGCGCCACCCGCCAAGGGGGCCAACGAGTCGTACGACGACCGTCCCCATCCGCCCGCCGGCGGCGACGCCCCCGATCAGCCCAAGCCGCCCGAGCCGGGTGGCGACGCGCCGCCCGCCGGCGTCTAGGAGGAGGACGATGCCGACCCGCCTGCGGCGAAGTGTGCTCGCCTGCCCGGGGAGCAACCCGCGGATGATGGAGAAGGCGGCGGCCTCTGCTGCCGACGAGGTCTTCCTCGACCTCGAGGACGCGTGCGCGCCGCTCGAGAAGCCCGCCGCGCGCGGCAAGGTGGTGGAGGCGCTGCGTTCCCACGACTGGCAGGGCAAGGTCCGCGTTGTGCGCATCAACCAGGTGAGCAGCGAGTTCTCGCTGGACGACATCCGCGAGGTGGTCACCGGCGCCGGGGAGGTGCTCGACTGCCTGATGGTGCCCAAGGTGCAGAACGCCGGCGACATCGCCTTTGTCGACCGTGCGCTCGGCAGCCTCGAGCAGACACTAGGGTTGGCACCCGGGGGGATCGGCATCGAGGCGCAGGTGGAGGACGCGCTCGGCCTCATGAACGCCGAGGAGATCGCGTTCGCCAGCAAGCGAATCGAAACCATCACCTACGGGCCGGCCGATTTCTCGGCCAACATGCAGCTGCCCTCGCTGACCGTGGCCAACACCTACAACTACCCGGGCGACATCTTCCACTACGTGCTCTTCAAGCTGGCCGTGGCCGCTCGTGCCGCCGGCATCCAGGTGATCGACGGCCCGTACCTGCTGATTCGCGACATCGATGGCTTCCGTGAGGCCGCCGGCCGAGCCGCCGCCCTCGGCTACGACGGCAAGTGGGTGCTCCACCCCGGCCAGATCGAGCCCGCCAACGAGGTGTTCACGCCGAGCCAGGCAGACTTCGACAAGGCCGTCCAGATCCTCGAGGCCTACCGGCACGCCACCGAGGTGGAGCGCCGCGGGGCGGTCATGCTCGGCGACGAGATGATCGACGAGGCGTCACGCAAGATGGCCTTGCAGTTCGAGATGCGCGGGCGAGCCGCGGGGCTGACGCCCTCACCGCGCGCGGAGGGGGTCGAGGCCACCGGTTAGCTGAGTCCCTCGAAGCCGGAGAGGGGACGGCAGCGCTGCGTTACGCAACCTCGCGGTCGCATCGGAAGCCCCCGGGCTTTCGCCCGGTCGGTCTTCCTCGCTGCTCGGGCGATGCTTCACTCCGCGCCGCCGTCCCCTCTCCTCTGGTTCGTCCAGCTGCATTCGGCGCCATCGGTGCCGCCCGAGTGATGGCATCAGGACGGCTTGCTTATGGCGAAGAGGCCGGGAGCTCTGTGCTCCCGGCCTCCTGTTCATTCCCTTCGGTCTGTCTGGGTCAGATCTCCTCGCGGCGGATCCTCGAGAGGCCGAGGAAGGCCAGGCCGATCAGGACGAGGATCGCTGCTGTGCCGATCGCCAGGTTGGCACCGGTGCCCGGGGTTGAGGCGCTGATTGCAAGCAC
>JALZAG010000271.1 GCA_030948445.1 Candidatus Dormiibacterota bacterium | reverse complement strand
ACGGGTAGATGGTGAGCTGGGCGATCTGCGCCTCGAACATCTCGCGCGCGCGCCCGATCAGCCCGACCAGCGCGTTCTCCAGCTCATGTGAGTGGCTGAGCGCCTCATCGGCGCCGCGCAGGAACTCCTCGACACGGCGTTCACGGCGTTCGCTGAGGAGCGCTCGGTATCCGCCCAGCACCAGCACCCCGAAGATGGCCAGCAATGCCACGCCCTTGGGGTCGAAGAGCAGCATCTCAGCGGTGATCAGGCCGTACGACGCCGCCACCGTGGTGCCGATGGCGGCCAGCGCCATGGTCTGAACCGCCAGCTCCCCGGGCACCGTGCCGTCGCCGAGGCCGACGGCGATGAGGTCGGTGAGGCTGGTGAGCACCAGGACCAGGCCGACTGCGAGCACGCCGCTGTACGCGTTGGTGCCGAACGGGCCCGTGCCGACGGAGCCGACAGAGGCGTGGAATGTCAGGGTCGCCAGTGCCGAGAACAACGAGAACTGCGCGATTCTCAGGGTGGTGTCCCGGTGGAGCAGGTCGCCGCGGCTGGCCGCGGCGGCAGCGGCGCCCACGAGGTACGCGGCGATGATCGCCCAGCTCGGAGCGAAGAAGAGACCGAGTACAAGAGGCGCCGCCGACATGCCCACCGGAGGGGTGCTGCGCCGCACGGCCACGGCGATCGGCCAGCGTTCGGTGATGAAGAAGAGCGCTGCCAAGCCCCACACCGGCAGGGTGTAGCGGGTGGACACCACCGGCAGCGGCAGCAGCAGTTCGAGCCACACCGCCGTCGCCGGCACCATCAGCACCATCGCGAAGAGGCGCAGGCGCACGGTGGGACCGAACAGTGGTCCGTTCGACGGCAATGCCTCAGCAGGCGTGAACGCGACGGGCACCGCTGATGTCACGTGGCTCACACAACTCCTTATACGGACGGACCCTTCGCCATTCTCACGAGCACTTCCGCCGGGCCCGTCACAGGCTGGTTACTGTTTGACGATTCAGGGGCGACGGTGCCTCTCACAGCGGAGGACCAATGGCCGCGGACATCCTGGTCGGGACCTGCAACTGGGCCGATCACAAGGAGTTCTACCCGCCGGAGCTCGAGCGAGGCCGGCGCCAGCGCGAGAAGCTCGACTACTACGCGCGCTACTTCCCGATGGTGGAGATCGACACCAGCTTCTACGGGATTCCCAAGCCCCCGGTTGTCGACAGCTGGATCGGGCGGACGCCAGCGCACTTCCTCTTCAACATCAAGGCGTACCGCAGCCTTACCCGGCACGAGCGTGAGGGCGGCCAGCCGCGAGCACCGACGGAGGTGGAGGTGCGCGACTTCATGACGGCGCTGACACCGCTGCGCGAGAGCGGGCGGCTGGGCGCGGTGCACTACCAGTTCCCTTCGTGGTTCACCAACCGCCCAGCGGCGCGTGAGGTGCTCCTCGAAACGCGTGACCGCCACCCTGACGACATCGTCGCCATCGAGTTCCGCCACCGTAGCTGGTTCGACAACGATGCCTGGCCCGCGACCGAGGAGCTCCTCCGAGAGCTCGACTGCGTGTACGTCGGCGTCGACGCGCCCCAGCTGGGCAGCGGAACGGCGCCCCCCATCCTCGCCATCACCTCGCCGCGCCTGTGCATCGCGCGCTTCCACGGACGCAATCGCAAGACGTGGTACCGACCCGACGGACCCACCAGCGACTTCCGCTTCAACTACCTGTACACACCGCGCGAGCTGGAGGAATGGGTTCCGGCCATCCGCGAGGCGGCGGACCGGGGCACACCGGTGCACGTGCTGCTCAACAACAACCGCAGCAACTACGCGGTGGTGAATGCCTTCGACTTCGGCGCGCTCCTCGATGTGCGCCTGCCGCGGCCGCCCGAGCCGATCCTCGAGCGGATGGTGGAGCGCGATGGCTCCACGCCCGAGTGGGTGGACGATGCACCACCCCCGCCGGAGCCCGAGGCGGCCGAAGCGGCGTCGGGGCAGGCCGCCCTCGATCTCGGCATCTGAGCCCGCCTCCCCTTCCGTCGCGGCCCGATTTGCGCCACAATTGGATTGACCGCTGGTGTTTCCGCAGCCGGTTTGCTGCACGAGCAGGCGATCGACCTCGCCGTCCACCAGCTTCTCGACTTCCGCAGGAGGGTTCTCGCAATGGCAATGGCGTCCCCCCGACGCAACGACGG
>JALZAG010000213.1 GCA_030948445.1 Candidatus Dormiibacterota bacterium | reverse complement strand
TCGAAGGTCGGTGGCGTGCTCGGCCACGGCCGCGCCAAGGACCTGCTCAGCGGTACCTTCCTCGGCCACGCGCTGCACCCCGTCCTGACCGACATTCCCGTCGGTGCCCTGACCCTCGCCTCAGCGTTTGACCTCTTCGGGGGCGAGGCCGGCGGATCCACTGCCGACGCGCTCACCGTCCTCGGCCTCCTCTCCGTCCCGCCGACGGCCATCGCGGGACTGTCCGACTGGGCCGATACCGTCGATGCCGAGCGCCGACTTGGCCTCATCCACGCGCTGGCCAACGCCGGCAGTTCGGTGCTGTACCTCGCGGCGCTGGTGTGCCGGCGTAGCGGCAATCGAGGCACCGCTCGGCTCTTCAGCACCGCCGGCCTGGGCGTGCTGAGCGCGAGCGGCTACATCGGCGGCCATCTCGTCTTCGCACGCGGGTTGGGGGTCGACCACACCGTCTTCGACGAGGCTCCAACCGACTGGACACGCGTCGCTCGCGAGGCTGACCTCGAGCTCGACTCGCCGGTCCTGGTGCGGGCAGGCGGCTACGGCGTGCTCCTTCACAGCCATGCCGGCACTATCCACGCCATCGCGGCGCGTTGCACCCATGCCGGCGGCCCGCTCGATGAGGGCGAGGTCGACGACGACCTCTGCGTCACGTGCCCGTGGCACGGGAGCCGCTTCCGGCTCACGGACGGGTCGGTCGTCCGTGGGCCGGCCACGGCTCCCCAGCCGGCGTTCGAGGTCCAGATCGTCGATGGCAACGTCGAGGTTCGCCTCCGCACGGAGTGAGGGTCGGGCCCCTGCGGGCCGGCCGGCCCCGGGTGCGCCGTACACTGCGGCCTCCACGTGACCTCCGCGGGTCCGGTGGGAGCACGCTCAGGCGCCTGGGAGACGTTGGGCATGGCGAACAATCAGGCCGACGAAGCCGCCGAGAAGGCGGTGGACGCGGATCGCCTTCTCGAGGGCGAGGATCCGAACACCACGTACCTTGACGACGCCACCCACTGGGTGACGGTCTACAGCGAGCTCCTGGCCGTCAAGCGCGAGCTCGTCGGAGTGTCGGAGAGCCGTCTGCCCAACATGCCCACGGAGGCCCGGCACGAGGTTGCCACCACGGACCTGGTCGTGCTCGACGCCGAGATGAAGCGGTTCTCCAAGCGTCTGACGTTCTGGCACAAGCGCTGCGTCGAGCTGGGTGGTTCTCCCCCGAGCTGATCCGGCGCCGGACCGTTCAGCGCGGCTCGAAGATCAGCCCTACGATCCGTCGCACCGCGGAGCGAGGCACCAGACGGTTGCCCTGGGCGAGGAGCAGGTTGTGAGGCCCTGGCACGCAGACGGCATGGCCGCGGTCAAGGGTGCGCAGGGCGCTGCGCACCACCGCAGCTGCCGACATCGGCAGTGACTTGTCGAAGAGGACTGACACCCCGGCGACCTCGTCGAACTCCGTCCGCGTGGGACCGGGACAGAGCGCCATGGCGCGGACGCCGGTGCCATGCAGTTCCAACGACAGAGCCTCGGTGAAGTGAAGGACGAACGCTTTGGTGGCGGCATACGTCGCCATGTACGGGAGGGCCTGGTAGGCGGCGGTACTGGCCACGTTGATGACGGCACCGGTTCGAGCCTCGACGTTGCCCGGCAGGACAGCCGCGGTCAACTGATGCAGCGCCACCACGTTGAGCTCGACCTCCTCGGCCTCGCGAGCAGGGTCGAGCTCGGCGAAACGACCGCGGGTGCCGAAGCCGGCGTTGTTGACGAGCAGCCAAGGTGCCTGGGTGCGCAGCAGGGTCGCGATCCTGCCGCGGCCCGCGGCTGACGCGAGGTCGGCGGTGTGCACGCTGACCTTGGCCGAGTGCTTCTGGCGCAGCTCCTTGGCCAGGGTCTGCAGGCGCTCGCCGCGCCGCGCCACCAACGTCACAGCGTGTCCGCGAGCCGCCAGCTGACGGGCGAACTCCTCGCCGATGCCGCTTGATGCGCCCGTGATCAGCGCGGGAACCGAGGGTGCTACCGGACTGCTCATGTCATCTCCTTGCCGACGCGACCGGGCGCTGCCGGCAAGCCTACGGGCTGGTACCGCGCGCACGTCGCGCACACTCTCGGCGCGCCTCCCCTGAGGCGCGCTGGGGCCTGGGAAGCGCTCGGAGGCTCCTTTGTTACGATCCCGACAGATGCTCTCGGACTTCGCGCCGATCCTCGTCTTCCTTGCCGTCTGCGTCGCATTCGGGGCTGGCGTGCAGGCGCTCAGTGCGTGGCTTGGCCCGCGCCGCTCCAATCCCGCCAAGGACCTTCCGTACGAGTGCGGCATCGTCCCGGTCGAAACCGCGCGGCGCCGATTCTCGGTGAGCTTCTACGTCACCGCGATGTTGTTCATCATCTTCGACGTCGAGTCGATCTTCCTGCTCCCGTGGGCAACCATCGTGCGCCAGCTGAAGATCTTTGGAATCGTCGAGATGGGCATCTTCATTGCCACCCTGCTGATCGGGCTCATCTACATCTGGCGCAAGGGGGCGTTGCGGTGGGACTGAGCTTCGACGCCGCCACCGGGGTGCCCCTGCTCCAGGCCCAGGGGGACGCGGGCGCGCTGCCTCTGCCTCGGGTAGGCGACCTGGAACGAACCGCAGCCAAGGCAGGAGCGATCACCACCACCATCGAGAAGGTGATCCAGTGGGGTCGGTACAGCTCCCTGTGGCCGGCCCTGTTCGGCCTCGCATGTTGCGCGATCGAGATGATGGCGACGGGCGCAGCCCGCTACGACATGTCGCGCTTCGGCTGCGAGGTGTTCCGTGCCTCACCCCGCCAGGCTGACCTGATGATCGTGGCAGGCCGGGTCTCCCAGAAGATGGGGCCCGTGCTTCGCCAGATCTACGACCAGATGCCGGAGCCGAAGTGGGTGATCAGCATGGGCGCCTGCGCCTCGACCGGTGGCATGTTCAACAACTACGCGATCATCCAGGGAGTCGACAAGGTCGTCCCTGTCGACGTGTACCTCCCGGGCTGCCCTCCGCGCCCTGAGGGACTTCTCGACGCGGTCCTCAAGCTGCAGACGAAGATCGCCGCCGAGCGGCCCGGCTCCCTTCGAGGGTAGGCGGTGACCAGCACCGCTGCCCCTGTCGCTCGGGCACGTCCGAGCCGCGGGCGGCGCGCGGCCGATGTGCTGCAGCGTGAGCTGCCTGACGCTGTTGTGCGCGTGGAGGAGCAGGCCGGCGAGGTCACCGTGCTCCTGCACGTGGAGCACCTCCTCGGAGCGCTGACCCTGCTCCGAGACCACGATGACGCCGCGTACAGCATGCCGCTCTTCGTCACGGCCGTCGACTGGCCCGACCGTGAGCCGGCGGCGCCCCGGTATGACGTCGTCTATCAGCTCCGTTCCCTGCAGTACAACGATGACTGCCGGCTGCTTGTCCGGGTGCCCGAGGACGCGCCCCGAGTCCCGAGCGCCGAGCTCGTCTTCGCCGGCATGGACTGGCACGAGCGCGAAACCTTCGACCTGCTCGGCATCGAGTTCGTCGGGCACCACGACCTGCACCGCCTCCTGCTTCCCGAGGACTGGGTGGGTCACCCGCTTCGCAAGGATTACGTCAGCTTTGGTGAGCCGGTCGCCTTTACGCACAACCTCGAGTGGGCGCTCCCCGCCGCCGAGCGTCCGCGTGACATGCCGGGGGACACCCGCTGATGGCCGTCCTGCCACCGGTGGGCGGCCCCGGACTGCCCACCCGCGACCCGCAGTCGGACGCCTTCGACCGCGGCCGAACCATGCTCGGCGTCGACCCGGCCAACGACGCCATCGACATGGTGCAGCTCGATGACGAGACCATGGAGCTGAACATGGGGCCGCAACACCCCAGCACCCACGGTGTGCTGCGCCTCGTGCTCGAGCTCGACGGCGAGGTGGTGCGCGAATGCCGTCCCGATATCGGGTTCCTGCACACCGGCTTCGAGAAGTCGTTCGAGTCGCACACCTGGCAGCAGTGCATTCCCTTCACGGATCGGATGGACTACCTGGCTCCGCTGTTCAACAACCTCGGATTCTCCCTCGCCGCTGAGCGCCTTCTCGACATCGAGGTCCCGGCGCGCGCCCAGTACCTGCGCGTGATCATGTGCGAGCTCACCCGTGTCGCCAGCCACTTCCTCTGGTACGGCACCAGCGCTCTTGACCTCGGCGCCACCACCCCGTTTGTGTATGCCTGGCGTGAGCGGGAGAAGCTGCTCGACATCAACGAGTTGGTGAGCGGGGTACGCATGCACACCTCATTCATCCGTGTGGGCGGTCTGCTGGCCGACGTCCCCGACGAGTTCTACGCACTGGTCAACGAGGTGGTGCGCACCTTCCCGGCGTTCATCGACCAGTACGAGCTCCTGATCACCAAGAACCCCATCTGGATGGAGCGCACTCGCGGGCTGGGCGTGCTGACCCCGGACGACGCCATCGCCTACGGCGCGACTGGGCCGACGCTGCGCGGGAGCGGCATCCCCTACGACCTGCGCAAGGCTCAGCCGTACAGCTCGTACGACCACTTCGACTTCGACATCCCGATCGGGAGTCACGGTGACGTCTACGACCGCTACCTGGTGCGCATGCGCGAGGCCCGAGAGTCGCTGAAGATCATCGGTCAGGCAATGGACAACCTGCCGGATGGGCCTGTCAACACCACCGACCGCAAGGTGGCGCTCCCACCGCGCAATGAGATCAACACCTCGATGGAGTCGCTCATCCACCACTTCAAGCTGGTGACCGAGGGCTTCCATGTCCCCAAGGGCCAGGTCTACCAGGCAATCGAGTCCCCCCGCGGTGAGCTCGGCTTCTACATCGTCAGCGACGGGGGTAACCGCCCGTACCGCTGCAAGGTCCGCGCCCCCTCCTTCAGCAACCTGAGCGCGCTGCCGCACATGGTGCGCGACGAGCTGATCGCCGACGTCGTGGCGGTCATCGGCTCCATCGACATCGTCCTCGGAGACGTCGACCGATGAGCCTTGCCGAGTCCACGCGCAAGGAGATCACCGCGCTACGCGACCGGTACCCACACCCGCGCAGCGCGATCCTCCCGTGCCTTTGGGCGGTGCAGAACGAGCTCGGCTACCTCTCGACAGACGGGATGGCCGAGGTGGCCGAGATGCTTCGTCTGGCGCCCAGCGAGGTACAGGCGGTGAGCACCTTCTACTCGATGTACTTCGACAAGCCTGCGGGTGACCACCACGTGGTGATCTGCGTCAACGTGAGCTGCGCGCTCCGTGGCTCCGACGAGATCGTCGCCCACGTGGAGAACCGGCTGGGCTGCCCGTCCGGGGGCACCACTGCGGACGGCACGTTCACCTGGGAGAGCACCGTCGAGTGCCTCGGCGCGTGTGGCGGGGCGCCGGCCATGCAGGTGGACCACCACTCCCACGAGGACCTCACCCCCGAGCGCGTCGACGGGATCCTCGAGCGGCTTCGCTCACGCCCGGCCGCGCACGCCGGCAGCGGCGCCGCCGCGGGCGCGCCGGCGAGCGGGCCGCATCCGCCCACTGCAGAGACGCCCCCGGTGGCCACTGCCGAAGGACCTCCGTCTGACGATGACATGGTCGTGGAAGAGACGGACGCCGGTCTCGCGCCCCCCGCCGAGCACACCGAGATGCCGGGGTCGCGGACCGCACCCCCCGACGCCAACCCACGCGGCAGCCGCAGCAGGCCTCGGCGACGACCGCGTCCCAACGCGGACGATCTGTAGGATCGCGCGGTCATGGCCGAACACAAGCTGCTCACCAAGGACTTCGGCACCGAGGGAGTGCAGACGCTCGCCGTCTACGAGCGCCTCGGAGGCTACCAGGGACTCCGTGAAGCGTTCCGCAGATTCACGCCGGAGACGCTGGTCGAGGAGGTCAAGGCGAGCGGGCTCCGCGGGAGGGGAGGGGCGGGCTTTCCGACCGGGATGAAGTGGGGGTTCCTGCCCAAGGACACGTTCCCGCGCTACCTCTGCGTCAACGCCGACGAGTCGGAGCCTGGGTGCTTCAAGGACCGCGCGCTCATCGACGAGAATCCCCACCAGCTCATCGAGGGGTTGCTGATCGCCGCCTACGCGCTGCAGGTCAACGTCGCGTTCATCTACATCCGCGGCGAGTACTTCGACCAGCGCCTGTTGCTCGAGCGCTGCGTCGAGGAGGCGCGCGCCGCCGGCCACATTGGCAATGACATCCACGGCAGCGGGTTCAGCTGCGACGTGATCGTCCACGGAGGCGCGGGGGCGTACATCTGCGGCGAGGAGACCGCGCTCATCGACTCGCTCGAGGGCTACCGGGGCCAGCCCCGGCTCAAGCCGCCGTTCCCGGCGATCAAGGGTCTGTACGGCAAGCCGACGGTGGTCAACAACGTCGAGACGCTGTCGAACCTGCCGCACATCGTCCAGCGCGGCGGCGCCTGGTTCAAGGCGCTCGGCACCGAGAAGAGCGCCGGCACTCGGCTGTTCTGCTGCAGTGGGCACATCAACAGGCCCGGCACGTACGAGATGGCCATGGGCACGCCGATCCGCGAGCTCCTCGAGGAGGAGTGCGGCGGGATGTGGAAGGGTCGCTCGGTCAAGGCCTTCCAGCCCGGCGGCGGATCGATGCAGGTTCTCCTGCCCGAGCACCTCGACCTGCCACTCGACATGGATGCGGTGATGCAGGCCGGCTCGTCGCTTGGCGCCGGCGCAATGGTGTTCATGGACGAGACCACCTGCCTCGTCAACGTGTCGATGCGGCTGGT
>JALZAG010000210.1 GCA_030948445.1 Candidatus Dormiibacterota bacterium | reverse complement strand
GCGCGTAGCAGCACTCGACGCCGTCCTCGACGGCGGTGTCGATCCCCTCGCCGGCGAGCCGACGGGTTGTGGCGACCACCTCGTCAGTGGACGACACCTCGACGCCGAGGTGGTTGAGCGTCGCGGCGCCCGCGACGGACTCGATAAGGACCAACTTGAGTGGGGGCTCGGCGATGGCGAAGTTGGCATATCCCGGGCGCCGCTTGGACGGCGCAGTCTGGAACAGCTTCGAATAGAACGCGACCGCGACGTCCACGTCGGTCACATTGATGGCGAGCTGAACGCGGGACACTAGCGTGCCTCCGCGTCGCGGCTCAGGGGGCACTCACAAGGACATGGGCAACCACAGGGCACAACGGCTCCTCCTATCGATAAACGTCGATTGAACACCTGGAGCCTAGACCATTCCATCGATGCTTGTCAATGAGTAGAATGACGTCATGAACACCCTCGCCGAGGTCGCGGTGGCAGCGAACCGCGTCAAGGGCTGCTGTCAGGTGCTGGCCGATCCCCTCCCGGCGCGTGTGGTGGACGACGCCGCCGCCCTGCTGCGCACGCTGTCTGATGCCACCAGGCTACAGATGCTGGCCATGCTCGCCGATGCAGAGGAGCCTATCTGCGTGTGCGACTTCACTGCAGCGTTCGACCTCGGCCAGCCGACAGTGAGCCACCACCTCGGCCGTCTCCGCGACGCCGGTCTGGTCACCAGTGCCAAGCATGGCATCTGGGCCTTTTATGAACTGGCGCCGAAGCTGCCGCCGATTGCCGATGCGGTGCTCGCCGCGCTGAGGTAGTCAGTCGGGTATCGGCACCGCGGTGCCGGACACGCGGATGCCCCCGCTACCCGGCGCGATCTCAACCCGCAGCAGGCTCGGCCGACCCATGTCGTCTCCCTGGTGGATGGTGATCGACGCGGGCGCCTCCACCAAGCGAAGTTCGCGCAGGTACGCCCCCAGCGCCGCTGCCGCTGCGCCGGTCGCCGGGTCCTCGACCACCCCTCCGACCGGGAAGGGGACGCGTGAGTGGAAGACGTCGGGGCTCTCGCGCCAAATCAGCTGAATTGTGGTCCAGCCCTCGCGCAGCATCACCTCGCGCAGCCGGTCGAAGTCGTACGAGAGACCCCCGAGCACTGCTCGCGAGTGGACGCCGAAGACGAGGTGATGCGCACCGGCAAATGCAACGCGCGGCGGCAGCGTTGGGTCGATGTCGTCGACCGCCCATCGCAGCGCGGCCAGGGTCTCGGCGATGACCGTTTCCGATGCCTCGGTGACCGCGGGGGTGACGCTGGTCAGCGTGGCAACCGCGTGGCCATTCTCCCCCTCACGCACCTGCACAGCAACCATTCCCGCCGGCGTGTGAAAGCGGAGCTCATGGCCGGCGCCGTGGTCGGCGAGCGCCACGGCGGACGCGATCGTGGCGTGGCCACAGAACGGCACCTCAGCGACGGGGCTGAAGTAGCGCAACCGGTAGTCGCCCGCCTGAGCTTCCGGACATAGGAATGCGGTCTCGCTGTAGCCGACGCGTTGTGCGATGTCCAGCATCGAGGCGTCGTCGAGGCCGTTGGCGTCGAGCACAATGCCAGCGGGGTTGCCGCCCTCGGGATCGTCGGAGAAGGCTGTGTAGCGCAACACCTCGACGCCCCTCACCACGTGTGCAGCATAGACAAGCCACGGGGGCGCGCCGCGCGGCCAGGGACTAATGTCCCTGCAGGCGGGTGACCGCGCGCGCGCGCCACGATCGCCGGCCGGTGCGCCGTTCCACCTCGTCCGCTCCGCGCATCGCACGCGTGGCGAGGTTGACGGCCAGCCAGCGCAGTGGTTCGGGCTCCCAGCGCGGGGAACGGTGCTGGACCCAGGGCAGCCTGGTGAGGTCGGAGTCGTGCCCGAGGATGAGGTCGGCGAGGGTCCGGCCCGCCACGTTGGCCGCGGTGACCCCGTCGCCGACGTACCCACCCGCCCACGAGATGCCCGCGGAACGAATGATGCCAACCGACGGGTGCCAATCCCTGGCGACCCCGATCGGCCCGCCCCAACGATGGGTGACGGCGACTTCCCGGGTTTGGGGGATGAGCTCGTGCAGCGCGTCCTCCAGCGCGCCGAAGACTGCCGGCTCGCGGTCGAACTCGTCCGCGATGCGTGAGCCGAAGTGGTACGGGGCGCCCCGCCCGCCAAAGGCGATACGGCCATCGGCCGTCCTCTGCGCATAGATGAGCAGGTGGCGGCCGTCGTTGAGGGTCTCGCCGCGCGACCAGCCCACCTCGCTCCAGGTGCTGTCAGGCAGGGGCTCGGTGGCGATCATCAGGGAGTACAACGGCAGGAGAGCCCGCCGTTGGCCGCGCAGCGTTGTGGTGTATGCCTCCGTCGCGCGAACAACGTGTCGCGCTCGAACCGTCCCCCTGGCGGTGACGGCACGGTGTGGCCGCACCTCCAGCACGGGCGTCTGCTCGACGATGCGACCACCACGTCGTTCCACTGCGCGGGCCAGGCCGCGCACCAACTTCGCCGGGTGGATCCGTGCGCAGTTGGGGGTGAAGGCAGCGCCGTGAGAGTCCGACACGCGCACACGAGCGCTCACCTCAGCACTGTCCAGCCAGCGCAATGCGAGGTCGGAGTCGTCGCGCCGTCCTGATCTCGTCACCGCAGCACGCAGCTCCATCTCCTGGAGCGGGGTTCTGGCGATGCTCAGCTGTCCGCCACGCAGCATGTCAGCGTCGATTCCCTCGCGGTCGAGCGTGGCGGCGACGTCGTCGATGCCTTCGACCATTGCCCTGTGCATCGCGTGGGCCGCCGCCCGCCCGCACTGCCGCTCGAGCCGCTCCCAGGTCACCGGGAAGAGGTCGCTGCACCAGCCGCCGTTGCGGCCGCTGGCGCCGAAACCGGCAATCTGCCGGTCGAGCAGCAGGATCGAGAGCGTGGGTTGCTGACGCAGCAACGCGTACGCGGTCCACAGACCCGTGAAGCCCGCGCCGACGATGGCGACATCCACCTCGCAGTCGCCCTCGAGCGCCGGGCGCGGGGTGAGGTCGTCCTCGACGGTGTCGAGCCAGAGACTCAGCCGCCGGTAGCGCCGGGCGTCGGCCGCCGTCACGCCTCGATGTTCGACATCACGTGCTTGATGCGCGTGTAGTCCTCGAGGCCGTACAGCGACAGGTCCTTGCCGTACCCGGAGTGCTTGAAGCCACCGTGGGGCATCTCGGAGACCAGCGGGATGTGAGTGTTGATCCACACGCAGCCGAAGTCGAGGAGACGCGACATCCTCATGGCTCGGCCGTGGTCGCGCGTCCACACGCTCGAAGCCAGCCCGTACTCGACGCTGTTGGCCCAGCGCAATGCCTCCTCCTCGTCGCTGAAGCGCTGCACGGTGACCACCGGGCCAAAGATCTCCTGCTGGATCAGCTCGTCATCCTGGCGCAGTCCTGCGATGACTGTCGCCTCCTGGAAGAAGCCGGGTCCCTCGGCGGCGGTGCCACCGATCGCGAGAGTGGCATGGCCCGGGATGCGGTCGAGGAACCCACGCACACGAGCGAGTTGGTCGCGGTTGTTGAGCGGGCCGTAGGCCGCGTCTGCATCAGCGGGCGGCCCGGTGTGAGTACCCCGTGCCTGCTCGGTCAGTGCCGCGAGGAAGTCGTCGTGGACGCGTGGACCGGCGAGCACACGCGTCGCGGCTGTGCAGTCCTGCCCCGCGTTGAAGTACGCCGCCCCAGCGATACCCTCGGCCGCGGCCTCTACGTCCGCGTCATCGAAGACGATCACAGGGGCCTTACCGCCGAGCTCGAGATGGACGCGCTTGAGGTCCAATGCTGCGGACTGCGCCACCTCGCGGCCTGCCCGGACACTGCCCGTGATGGACACCATCGCCGGGATCTTGTGGGTGACGACTGCCGCCCCGGTGCTGCGGTCGCCGCAGACCACGTTGAACACGCCCGGCGGCAAGACCTCGCGTGCCAGTTCGGCCATGCGGACCGTCGTCAGGGGCGTGGTCTCCGATGGCTTGAGCACCACGGTGTTGCCAGCGGCCAGAGCTGGCGCGAACTTCCACGCGGCCATCAACATGGGGTAGTTCCAGGGGGTCACCTGGCCGCACACTCCGACCGGCTCGCGCCGAATCCAGCTGGTGTGGCCGGCCATGTACTCGGTCGACGCGCGGCCCTCGAGGCAGCGCGCGGCTCCCGCCATGAATCGGACGGTGTCGTACAGGTAGGGGAGTTCCTCAGACTCGGTCAAGGCGATCGGCTTGCCGGTGTTGTGGCATTCCAGTTCGACCAACTCACGGCCGTGAGCCTCGAGGATGTCGGCGAAGCGCAGCAGGGCCAGGCTTCGCTCCTTGGGTGTCGCATCTCGCCACGCCGGGAACGCCTTCTGCGCGGCGCGGTACGCGTCGTCGACGTCCTCGGCACTCGACAGCGGGGAGTGGGCGAAGACCTCGCCGGTGGCGGGATCGACGATCGGCAGCGTGCCGCCGCGGGCCTCCACCGATTCGCCGCCAACGACATTGAGCACTGTCTGGACCGTCACCGCCATGTCTGCAACCCCCGATGTGAAGTGACCGCGTCAGAAGGTGCGCGGCGTGTTGATCCAGAGCACCCGGGTGACCACGTGACCCGGGTTCCACCAGCGATGTGTGCGGGTCGACTCAAAGCAGAGTGACATGCCCGCGTCGACGTCAAAGTGCTCACGCCGGTCGAGTGTGATCGACAGTGTGCCCTCGAGCACGTACAGGAACTCCTCGCCATCATGGGCGTACTCTCCGCCGCTGCCCTGGCCTGGTTCGACGCTGAAGCGCTGCGGCTCCAGCAGCTGGGCGACACCCGAGAGGTCCTCGATGCGGACGCCGGGGATGGGGATGTCCAGCGGCGCCACTTCGCCGCCCACGACCTGGCATGCCGGGGCCGGGAGCGCCACCAGGGCGGTGACGGTAGTCCCGAGAGCGAAGCTGAGCTTCTGCAAGGAGGCGATCGACGGTTGCACCACGCCGCGCTCGACACCGGACACCAGCGACGGCGACACGCCGGCTCCTGTGGCGAGAGCCCGCAGCGACATTCCCTGCTCGGCGCGTCGTTCCCGCAATCGCTGCCCCAGCCCCCCTGCCGCCTTGGTCGACGCGGGTCGGTGAGCTCGCGCGGGTGAGGCGCGCAGGCGGCGAGCGATGGCATGCACGGCGAGCCCCTCAACCTCGCGGAGCCGGTGAACCTCGCGGGCCCGGGCCACGTCGCCGGCGTCGTAGCGTCGCCAGCCCGCGGAGCTGCGGGCTGCGCGGACCAGGCCCTGCTGTTCCCACGCGCGCAGGGTGGATGGGCTGATGCCGACCATTCGTGCTGCCTCGCTGACAGAGAACCGCATCGTCGCCGGGCTGTTCACCGCCCTCTCCCACAACGCCGTGGAACCACTTGACGAGCCTATCACCCGCCGCTTAGGGTGTGCGCCGGCGCTTACAGATGTTCTGCAAGATGGCCGTTCGGCAGGTCGGAGGTGGGTGCATGACCACGGTCTCGGAGCCAGTCGTTCAGGGCAGGGCTGTGCCGTCGCAGCTCAAAACCAACACGCTGAGCCTGTTCGACTCGACAGTGATCGCCACATCGAGTGTCGCCCCCGCATACACGCTTGCCGCGACCGCGGCCGTGCTGGTGGCGGCGGTCGGCCTGGCCTCTCCGGCCGCAATCCTGGTCGGCTTTCTTCCGGTCCTGTTCATCGCCATCGCCTACTACTACCTGAACCGGATGGACCCCAATTGCGGTGCCTCGTACTCGTGGGTCAGCCGCACGCTGAGCCCGTACGTGGGCTGGTTCACCGGCTGGATCCAGCTCGCCGCCAACGTCCTGTTCTGTGCCGCGGCGCCGATCCTCGGTGGCGCGTACACACTGCAACTGCTGAACAGCATCTTCCCCGGACAGATCAGCTCGGACGTCGCCAGCAACAAGTACTGGATTGCCGCGGTGGGGGTCCTCTGGCTCGCGTTGGTGACCTTCATGGTGGTCCGGGGCATCCGGATCACCGCCAATTTCCAGTGGGTCCTGGTGTTCATCGAGTACTTGATCGTTCTCGGGTTCGCCGTCGCGGCGATCGTCAAAATTGCCACCGGGAACACGCAGGCCGCCACCGGGTTCTCCGGCAGCTGGTTCAATCCCGGCTCGCTGGGTGACATTGGCGGGGTGGCGACGGGCGCGGCGCTGGCCGTCTTCTTCTTCTGGGGCTGGGACACCGCCGCCAACGTCAACGAGGAGACCAAGAACGCCGAGCGCTCGCCGGGCCAGGCGGGCATCCTCAGCATGTTCATCCTGCTCTTCATCTTCCTCCTGGCCGCGGTCGCGATCCAGATGTTTCTCTCCCAGGACGCGCTGAACAGCCCCGACAACCAGAGCGACATCCTGTACTTCTTCGCGCAGCAGGTCTCGGGTACCCCGCTCGCCTACCTGATGGTGTTGGCGGTGCTCTCGTCGACCGTTGCCACCACCCAGACGACGCTGCTGCCGTCGAGTCGGCTGAGCTTCTCGATGGCGCGCGACGGGGTGTTCCCGAAAATATTCGGGCGCATCCACCCGCAGTGGAGGACTCCGTGGGCCGGGACGATCATCTCCTCACTGCTGGCCGTGGTGGTCATCGTGCTCACCGTGGTGTCCGATAGCGTCAACACCCTGTTCGGCAACCTCATCCTCGACATTGGGGTGCTCGTCGCGATCTTCTATGGCGTGACTGGCTTCGCGTCCACGTGGGCATTCCGCAAGGTGCTCACCAGCAACCCCCGGTTGCTCATCTTCGCTGGAATCCTGCCCTTGGTCGGCGGCATCTTCCTCTTCGCGATCGCCGGGTACGTGGTGTACCAATCGTGGGTCACCGACATCACCACCGCGCTGCCCGTGCTGGTCATCATGGCCGCGGGTATTCCGTTGCTGCTTCTAGCGGTGGTCACCAACCGCAACGGCTTTTTCCGGCAGAGGACGGTGTCGTACATCAACGTGGACGGCAGGCTCACGGGGGCGCCGGCGAGTACCGCCCCGTAGAGGCGCACGTGCACACCAACACCGA
>JALZAG010000209.1 GCA_030948445.1 Candidatus Dormiibacterota bacterium | reverse complement strand
CTCGTCGGCGCCGCAACCAGGACTCCGCGGGAACGCTCCAGCTTTTCGATGGCCTCGCGTTGGAATGGGTCGAGTGCGAAGGGCAGTGAGGCTTCGAAGGCCTCAATGGCGACCGCAATCTCCTCAGTCTCGGCGGGGCCGCGCACGGTGGACACGCGGCAATCATCGGCGAGGACCCCGGTTGGCCGGTCCTCCGGCTGGTCAACCAGTCAGCAACAGCTCCGCATCTGATGACAGCGGAGCTGGTGGACACCGCCGGTACCGGGCTCGCAGAATGGCGCCAGTCGGGTCAGACGTGGCTGGGGCCACAGGTGGGAGATGGGCATGGTGCGAGGTAGAGGAGTCACGGCGCGCGCTGGCGTGTGCGTGGCCACCGCGTTGTCGATCGCCACTCTGGGCGGCGGTCAGCTTGCCGCGTCGGCCGCGGCCCCGACCCGGGTGGGCTCAGCCCCCGCCTGGGCCACCGCACAACACCGCCTCGGCAGCGCGGCCAACCAACAGGTGCGCACCGTCACAGTGCTGCTCAACACCCGCAACGAGGCGCAGCTCGAGCAGCTCGCCACCGCGGTGTCGACACCGGGAAGCAGTCGCTACCAGCAGTACATCAGCGCGGCGACGTTCCATGCCAACTTCTCGCCCGCGCAGTCGACGGTGGAGAGTGTGGTCGACTACCTCACGGGCTCCGGTCTGCACATCCAATCCATCCCTGACAACCGCCTCTACATCACCGCCACCGGCACCGTGGCTGCCATCAGCCACGCGTTCAACACCCAGCTGAGCGTGTTCGCGGTCAAGGGCACGAGCAGGGTGGCCCCGTCCTCGCAGCCGACGATGCCCGCGTCCGTCGCGGCAGCGGTTGCCGGCGTTGATGGGCTCTCCGACGGTGTTGGCAAGACGTCGCCGAACCATGTCAGCGAGGCCGCCGCGACCCGTTTCTCGTCGAGCTCGAAGGCAGCCGCCGTCAAGCCTGCGGACGCGCTGCCGGGGCCACCGCCGGCATTCGTCAATGCTCCGCCCTGCTCGACCTACTGGGCCCAGAAGATCGACACCACCGACCCGGCGCCGGCCAATGGTCTGCCGTATGTCCCCTGCGGCTACGTGCCCTCGCAGCTTCGCGGTGCGTACGGAGTCTCCGGCGCGGTCGGTAGTGGCATCGACGGTTCGGGCATCACCGTGGGCATCGTCGACGCCTTTGCAGCTCCGACCATCCTCAACGATGCCAACACCTACGCCACCCGCCACGGCGACCAGCCGTTTGCCCCGGGTCAGTTCCGCCAGGCCAACGCAGGAACGTATGACCTCACCGCGCCACCCACGCAGGCCAACCCCAACAGCTGCGGTGCCCAGGGTTGGTACGGCGAGGAGACACTCGACGTGGAGGCCGTCCACGGGATGGCCCCGGGCGCCAAGGTCATCTACGCCGGCGCGAAGGACTGCAACGACGCAGCCCTCCTCGACCGTGAGAACTACCTGGTCGACCACCAGCTCGTGCAGATCATCACCAACTCGTGGGGCGGGCTCGGCGACATCGACCAGCTTCCGCCCGACCTGCAGAAGGCCTACACGCACACCTTCCTCCAAGCGGTCACCGAGGGTATCGGTATCCAGTTCAGCTCCGGCGACAATGGCGACGAGCTCCAGAACGTCGGGGTACGCACGGTCGACTTCCCCTCCAGCGATCCCTGGGTGACGGCAGTCGGCGGCACCAGCCTCCAGGTGGGCCGCGCCAACAACTACATCCTCGAGGCCGGCTGGGGCACCACTGACCGCGTCCTCTCGAACGGGCAGTGGAGCGCTCCCTCCTATCTCTACGGCGCCGGCGGCGGCACCAGCACAGTCTTCAACGAGCCGTCGTACCAGCAGGGCGTTGTCCCCGCGTCGCTGGCCGGGTACTGGGGCGGCAAGAACCGCGTCGTTCCTGACGTGGCGATGGACGCCGACCCGCAGACCGGAATGCTGATCGGGGAGACCCAGGCCTTCCCCGCGACGGGCGGACGCCCGGCGGGCAACTACTACGGTGAGTACCGCATCGGCGGAACCAGCCTGGCCTCACCACTGTTCGCGGGCATGATGGCGCTGGCCGATCAGGCGTCGGGCCGCACCATTGGCTTCGCCAACCCCGCGCTCTACGGCACTCTCAAGTCGAATGGGTACTACAGCTCGTCGCACCCCAGCGGGGCATTCCACGATGTCACGTTCAATCCGTTCTCGATGGTGCGCGTCAACTACAACAACGGCATCGACGACACTGCCGGGACCACCAGGCACCTGCGGACCACCGATCAGACGGGCACCCTGCACACAAGGCCGGGATACGACGACGTCACCGGGATTGGCACGCCGTACGGGCTGAACTTCCTCTCCGACATAGGCTTCTGCTGCTGACGTTGGCAACGCAACGGGGGCGCGCCCACCTGGCGCGCCCCCGTTCTCGCGCCTGGCGTCAGTGCGCAGTCACAGGTGGATGAGCTCGAAGCGCGACGCGCTGACGACGCCGTCGGCATCGTTCTCGACGTAGGCGAGCACCTTCTGGCACACCTCGTCGGCATGACGGGCGTTGTTGCTGACGCAGGCAACCCCGACGACG
>JALZAG010000208.1 GCA_030948445.1 Candidatus Dormiibacterota bacterium | reverse complement strand
AGGACGAAGTACAGCACAGGCAGCAGCAGGAAGACGTAGAACAGCGGCGCGATCTGGGCATTACCACAGGAGGGATCGCTCGCATTGGTCACGCCGATCGGGCAGTAGACGGTGATCACCCCCGTGGCCTTGATGAGGCCGAAGGTCACCGCACCGACGATGATCGAGTCGATCACGTACGCGACGAGGCGGATCCAGAAACCCGCATAACGACCGCCCGACTGTGGCGGCGCGGCGTACTGCGGCGCATACGGTGCTGCGGGTGGGGGTGGCGGTTGCATGGCCATTGTCCGCATCGTAGCGAGTCAGAGTGCCCTCAACGCAGTCAGTGCTGCCTGCAGCTGCGCATCGCCGCTGGCCGGCGCCGACTGGGCGTCGAGCTGGAAGCGCGAGTCCGGACTGGGCAACGTGACCGACCGATCCGGTGTTATCCCGCTTCCCTCGATGCTCTCACCGTTGGGGCCGTACCAGCGCTCGACGGTCAGGTGCAGGTCGGCTCCATCTGGCAATGGAAAGTCCACCTGAACGGAGCCTTTGCCAAACGTCTTGTCCCCAACAACCGTGGCCCGGTGGTAGTCGCGCAGCGCTGCCGCGGTGATCTCCGCGGCGCTCGCCGAGTCACCGTCGACGAGCACCGCCATAGGTTGCGTCAAGGCCACGCCACCCGCTTGGATGGCGTCATTCGACACCTCCTGTGCGCTGTTCAGATCGCCATTGGCGCTGAGCCGGCCGCGCCTGATCACCACGTACTTATGAATAGTGCTCGGGGCCACGAACTCGCTGACGAGCGACTGCGCCGCGCTGACGTAACCGCCGCCGTTCTGACGCAGGTCCAGGATGATGGAGGTGGCCCCGCCGGCGATACCCCGTTGTAGCTGCGTGCGCGTCACCGCGCCTGTGTCGGTGTCGAATCCGGTGACCTGCATGTAGAGCACCCGGCCGATCAGTCGCGAGTACACCGACGGGATCTGGAGGTTCTCACGCGTGGCCGCCAGGGTGAGCTGCGTGCCGCCGCGCTGCACGGTCAGCTCAACCCTGCTGCTGACCGTGCCTCGCACCAGTGACGCGGCCCTGTCGATGCGCATGTTCTCGTCGCCACCGAGCGAAGCCAGCGGTCGGCCGTCGACCGCCACCAGCTCGTCGCCGCGGCGGACGCCAGCCCGGTCAGCAGGTTGATTGACGAGAACGTTCTCGATGACCGCGCGGTCGGCAGTCTGTCCCGCCGCGCACACCGCATCCCCGGCGCAGCGTGGCTCGACCGCGATGCCAATGCTGCCGTCGCGTCGGCCGCCGAGCGTCGAGTTCAAATCCTGGTACTGGGTTGCGGAGAGGTACGCGGAGAAGCGGTCGTTGTATGTGTCGTGCAGGGCCTGGATCATGCCCTGCCCGGCGCCCTGCGTGCCCAGTGCGGGCGGCAGGTTGCGAATCACATAGTTCTGCTGAATCACCTGCCACTCAGCTGCGATGCTGGTCTGGTCGAGCGGTGCCCCGCCAATGTGCGGGAATATGCGGTTGATGAACCCGGCATACGATGATGTGGAAAGGTTGACCACCAGCAGAGCGGTCAGATAGCACGCCGCCACCATTGCAACAGTGCGCGACACCCTTCCCGAAGGCCGCGTGATGCGATACCGACGTGGCGGCGCTTCCCCGGACCATCGCACCGGCTCGTCCGGCTGGTGCCCGGCGCCCGGCGCACCGGTCATGACAGATAGGCGAGCGGGTTGAGGGGGGTGTTGTTCTGGTCCACCTCGAAATGAAGGTGACAGCCGGTGCTGTTGCCGGTGCTCCCCTCGTACCCGAGCAATTGACCGCGATGAACTGTCTGCCCGTCAGAGACCGCGAATGACGCCATGTGCCCGTAGACGGAGACCCACCCGTTGCCGTGGACGACGATGATGTGGTTACCGAATCCGTAGCTGCTGTAGTACGTGTGGGCGATACCGCTGTCGCCAACAGTGATGTTGTTGCCGCACGGAGCCGCGATGTCGAGGCCACTGTGGAAGTGCCGCGTCGAGCAGTTGGGATCGTATGGCTCGAAGGGATACGAGGTGCAGCCGAACCCCTGCGTGATCGGGCCCGTCTCTGGCCACGCGAAGTGGCCGTTGCCGCCACCGGCCGCAAGTGCCGCCGCCTCCTGTGCCTGGAGCCGCGCGATCTGTGCATTCAACTCCTTGGTGGCCCTCTCCATCTCGGCGAGCTTCTGCTGGTCGCTTGCCTGCAGAGCCACCAGCCGCTGTTGGGCGGACTTGCGCGTCGACAGCGCGTCGCTGAGCTGGTTCTCGATGCCGGTCAGCGCTGCCAGCAGCTGCTTCTGTTGACCCTTTTGCGTGGCGATGCGGTTGACATCGTCCTGGATGGTCTGCTCGTCGGAGGTGACGGTGGCGATGAGCTCCTGCTCACTGGAGCCGAGCCGGTGAACGTCCAGGACGTGCTGCCAGAGGCCGTTGAAGTCGCCGGAGTTGAGGAAGTTGGTGAAGTCATTGGAAGCGTTCTGCGCCTTGTACATGACCACGATCTCTGTGGTCAGCTGACGGCGCTCGAAGGCAAGGTGGGTCTGCGTGTTGACGAGACTGGTCTGGGCCTCCCCCAGCTGCGCCTCGATGAGCCCCAGCTGCTTCTGAGCATCCGACACCTGCCCCTGGGTCTGGGTGATCTGAGTGTTGAGGTCGGCGATGGCCTTCTGCAGCGCAGCCTCCTGGTTGGCGGCAGCGGCGATCTCCGCGCGCAGCTTGGTCATCGTGGCACCGTCAGCCGTCAGTGCATGCTTGGCAGCACCGATCTTGTCGGTGATCGCGTCAGCGGTGACGTGACGCTGGTCAGTCCCGAGCGTGGTCACCACGATGATGGCGATCCCCAGCACCACGGTCACAGCGGAGCGCGACAGGCGAGGAAACCGGCGGGGCGCGCGGCGTTCTGTCGGGGCTGTATACCGGGCGGACGTCATAACCTGTGCCTTCGCTTCGGTCGCCATCAGGCGGCGAGGAAGCGACGCACCCCCAAGTAGCTGCCGACGGCGCCGATGATCGCCCCGCCAACGAACAGCCCCGCCAGCACGATCAGCGTGAAGAGGCCGTCGAATGGGATCGCGAAGAGAGCACCAGATGTGAGCGAGACGACGAGCCGGTAGACGCCAAGGACGACGATCCCGGCCAGGATCGCGCCGAGGACTCCGCCGAAGATGCCCTCGAGAAGGAACGGCCAGCGCACGAACCAGTCGGTGGCGCCGACCAACTTCATGATCTCGATCTCGGTCCGACGCGCGTACACGGCGGTGCGGATGGTGTTCATGATGATCACCAGGCTCACCACGAGCAGCATCAGCGAAACGAAGCCGACCACGCCTTCAATGATGTTGATGGCGGCCTGGATCTTCGGGGTGACGTCGGGGTTGTAGTCGGTCGGTTGGGTGGAGTCCACGATCGGGTCGTGGCGCGCCACCTGGTCCAGCTGGACGAGGTAGCGCAGCTGCTTGACGTCGACGTTGAGCGACGCCGGGAGCGGGTTGCTGCCCAGTGCGGTCACGGCCGTCGCGATGTCGGTCCCCTTGCTCGCCGCCTCCTGGAACGCCTGGTCCTTGTTCTCGAAGTTCACCGCCAGCACACGCGAATCCGTCTGCAGCTGGTGCTGGAAGTTCACGATGTCGGCAAGCGACACGCCATCCTGGATGTAGATCTTCAGCTTGCTGGCGCGCGACTCCTGGTCCTTGAGGACGTTGGTGAGCAGGTGCGTGCCGAGTGCCAGGGCGCCGACCAGCACCAGGATGAGCCCCATGGTGCACACGCCGGCGAGCGACACACCCAGGTTGCGCCGGAAGTTCTGCAGCGAGGACCGCACCGCGAACCAGAAGGCGGAGATGAAGCGCCTCATATGGTGGCCTCACCCTCGCGCAGGTACCGTCCCTCCTGTTCGTCGCGAATCACCCGGCCCCCCTCGATGGCGATGACCCGCCGGCGCACCAGGTCGACGACCTCGCGGTTGTGCGTGGCCATCAGCACTGTGGTTCCACGGTGGTTGATCTGGAGCAGCAGCTGGACGATGCCCCACGATGTGTCGGGGTCAAGGTTTCCGGTCGGCTCATCGGCGAGGAAGATGCGCGGCCGGGTCACCAGGGCTCGGGCGATGGCCACGCGCTGCTGCTCGCCACCGCTCAGCTCATCGGGGAACTTCTCGATCTTGTCCTCGAGTCCGACGATCCAGAGCGTCTCCTCAACCTTCTCGCGCATGTGACGCTGCCCTGGACGGG
>JALZAG010000207.1 GCA_030948445.1 Candidatus Dormiibacterota bacterium | reverse complement strand
GACCCGGGGTCAGATCTCAACGCGGGAGTTCGCGCTCGTGCCGCGGAAGGGGCTGCACAGGGGGCTCGCGCGCTCATCGAGGCCTACGACGCCTGTCTCGCCCACCTGCGCGGGGTGCTCACCGTCGAGTCCGATGATCGGCTCATCGACGTGCAGGGCAAGGTCGTGCTCCCACTCGACGAGTACCTGCTGACTCGCATCCTCGAGCTGACCGTCCACACCGACGACCTCTGCGTCAGCATCGGCCGGGCGACGCCGGCGTTGTCCGGGATGACTGCCACCATCGCGCTGCTCGTCGACATCGCGGAGCTTCGCCACGGGGAGCTGGCTGTGCTCCATGCACTGGCGCGTCGGGAACGCGATCAGGGCAGCGTCCTGCCGGTGCTGTAAGGCAGTCGGCTCACGTCGAGCCAGCAGTGTCCGCCAACACTCCCGCCAGGCCGAAGTGGCCGATCGCCGCGGCGGCACACTGAAGCCCGGCCTCGAGAGCGGTCACGAAGTAGTCGATGTCATCTCGCTCGGCGGCCGCGCAGGCGCCGAGGAATCCGCCGGCCAGCGCATCACCCGCGCCGGTGGGGTCGACAACCGCCGCCACGCGCGCCGGCGGACGCGAGATCACGCCGTCATCAGTGACCAGCGACGCCCCCTTGGGGCCCCCTTTGACGACGACTGCCCGCAGGCGGCCGACGCCACAGAGCGCGATCGCCTCCTGCCGCCAGGTGGTGACCGGCGCTCCGGTCAGGCTGGCCAGCTCGCTCTCGTTGAGGAAGAGCACGTCGCAGCCCTGGACCAGCTCGCGCACCGCGTGGCGCTGCGGACCCGTGTACTCGGTCATCGAGTCAGCGCCGATCAGCCGGGCCCGACTCTGCACTCGAACCGCGCCCTGCAACGCGGGCCGCATGCTGGCGAGGAAGAGCACCGGCGCTGCCGCCGCCGCCTCGCCCAAGGCTGGGCGCCAGAGTGGGTCGCAGCCCTCCTCGCTGCTGGTGTCGACGGCCACCCACCGGTCGAAGTCGTGCCGGGCATGCCAGCGGAAGGTGGGTGTGTCGCTGACCACCAGCCCGTCGCGGCGCACGCCCACGCTGTCGAGAAGCTCGGTGAACAGCGGCGCTCGATCGGTACCGACGATGCCGTTGAGGTGGACCGTGGCATAGCGCGCTGCCGCCAGCGCGAAGTACACGGCCGAGCCGCCGAGCTGGTCGCTCCGGTGGCCGGCGGGCGTGGTGATCTCGTCGAGGTGGACGGTGCCTGCGACCGCGATGTCCCACGCCACAGAGCGTTGCTGTCAGCTACGGAAGAGAGGGATGATCCGCGCGGTCATGGGAACGCGCTCATCACGCGCGCGCTCGAGCAGCAACTCCTGGCTGGCGAAGAGAACATCGGCCACATGGCCGGGCTGGCGATCGATGCCGAGCTCGTCGCGCAGGTCCGGATCGAGGGCACCGACAAAGCGCACCACCGCGCTCCAGAGCTGTGTCGGCAACAGCCTGTCACCCCGCTCGCGGCAGCGCTCGATCAGGTCGATGAGCGCATCGGACTCGCGCAGCAGAAGCCGGGTGCGGCCGACACGTGGACGCCGCCAGACGGCATCGCGATCGATGCGCCGCAGCTCGAGCACGGTGCGCTCGAGCGGGCCTGCACCGCGGCGCGGAAGCGCTGCATTCTCCATCGGTGGGCATTGTACCCACGCCCGGCCTCCGCAACCGCCGAAGAGCAACGCGAGGCCGGCTTGTTACAGGGCGGCTAGTGGGGTCCCGTCGCTGTCGGGTAGCAGAGCGAACGCCAACCACCCTTGAAGGCGACAAGGTGCACGGTGCGTGGCACGCTCATGCTGCGCGTGCCGTCGGCAATCTCGTACAGCACGTCGAGCTCCGCGGCGTGCTCGTGCACCATCCCCGAGTCCGGGTCGCGCCAGTTGTCGAGGTGACGCACCTCGTTGACACGAACACCGCGCAGGTGGGCGAGCGCGCCGATCCGCTGCGCGTCGATGAACACCTGCAGCGAGCCCCAGCTCTGCTGGCACTCCAGGCTCAACAGTGCGTAGGCGCGGCGGTACTGCCGGGCACGCATCAGCTCCACGAAAACAGCCTCACTGAAGGCCGGATTGGCACGTGGCCGCCGCGATGCCAGCCCGCCCCGTTCGTGGTCGGCGACGAGAGTCGCGGCACGGCGTGCGGGCAGCCCGGGCGTCGACTGGTCAGCCTCCACCAGCGTCGCCGGCGCGACCGCGCCGCGGCTCCAGAACGTCCGGGTATGGGAGTCGACGAGGTGCGGACGATCGCCCGCAGGAAGCCGGCCCATCGGTCCACGCGGCGGAGCAGCGTCGCGGCCGCGCTCGCGCAGCCGTGCGAAGAGCCCGGGCCGGCGCATCAGTCGTCGGCGCTGCGCAACGCGGCGTGGACGTCGGTCACCCGGATGCGCTCGCGCTCGAGCAGCGCCTCCAGCGCATCGCGCACCCGCAACAGCGCGGGCACGGACAGTTCGGGGAGTCGCGCCTGCAGCTGGCGCAGCCGGGCCGACGCGGCGGGGATGGCGGGCTGGGTGCGCGGCATCTACGGTGAGTCTACGCGTTCGGTTGCCACACCCCACCACGTCGACCCGGCGCGGTGGTTACCATCCGCGCCGATGAGCGATGCCGCGCGACTGCTGCTCGCCGAGGACCAGGCGTCCGTCGCCGCTCCGGTCGTGAGTGCGCTGGTCGAGGCCGGACACAAGGTACGCTGGGTGCGGCAGATGCGCGAGCTGCGCCAGGCGATGAGCGACGACCCCCCGGACCTCCTGCTCCTCGACACCACGCTCGACACCGATGGCCTGGAGTACTTCCAGGCGGTGCGCTTTGCCCCCGAGCATCCGCGCGCTGGCGTGGTCATCCTCACTCCTGCCGGGGACCGGCGCACCAAGGAGCGCGCCCAGCAGCTGGGCGCGGCGGCCGTGCTCGCCAAGCCACTCGACGAGGACGCGCTGGTCGCGGTGGTCGGCGACCTGCTCTCGATGATCTAACCCCTGACTTCACCGTTCGCAGGTAACTCTGTCGCCGGAGGCGAGATCATCTCGCCGCGGGCGACACCGCTGGCGGGGGGTGCCCGAGGGGGGAACGCAGTTCCCCCTTCGCCATCAGCGCAGCGCCTGGAGGACGATGAGCACCGCACTGCTGGCCGCCCAGAAACCGATGGTTGCGCTGATGTAGCGGGGCATGCGCGTCTCTTTCTGGGTGTACCAGGCGACCACGCGCTGCCCGGTCATGG
>JALZAG010000007.1 GCA_030948445.1 Candidatus Dormiibacterota bacterium | reverse complement strand
TTCCACCAGATCTCGTTCCCGGCCCCATTGTCACCCTTGAGGTAGTTGCAGACGGTGAGGTTGTCGACGGAGGTGCCGTCCACCTTGAAGATCTCGATGCCGTTGCGACCGTGTCCACCGTTGGTGTCCTGGTCGGCCGAGGCGGCCGAGCATTGCGTCGTCACGGTCGACTTGGTGCCGTCCACCACCACACCGTTGCGGTCCATGCCGCGCAGGTGGATGTTCGGCGTGGTGATGTGGACGCCGGCAGTGGTGTCTGCCTTCTCGTGATAGTCACCCGGCGCGACCAGGATCCAGTCGCCGTCGACGGCGGCGTTGACGGCGCTTTGGATGGAGGCGTACTGCCCGGCTGGGCAGGTCAGCACAGGCCCGGCCAGGCCCGGGCTGTCATTGGGGCCGGTGGGGCACACCAACAGCACGTGCGGGGTCGAAGCGTGGACCGGTGAGGCCCCGACGGTTCCGCAGAGGAGCAGGATGCCGGCAGCCCCGGCCACACGAAGCGAGCGCGCGCGCATCTGTCCTCCCCTTGGTGCAAACCCTGACCGGTTAACGGCCGCGGGTGGGCGGAGCTTGCGGTGTTGCGCGACGGGCTCTCAGTCGTCCTCGGCTCGCTGGCTCGCCGAACCCGTGTGGCGCGAGCGGAGTGGCGGTCCGCCGGGGGCAGCCCGGATGGTCCAGAAGTCGGCAGCAAGCCCGGCGTCGAGCATGTAGGCGTAGGGCATGAAGCCGTAGCCCGCCTCACCCCAGCCCGTGCCCCACGAGTTGCGGATGACGAACACCTGTCGGGCATCGTCGTAGCCGACACAGGCCACGGCGTGGCCGCCGACGGCGCTCTCGGACGGCTGCGGGAGCGGGATCATCCCGGTGCTCACCACCTCACCGCTCTCGAACGAGCTGAAGACGGTGAACCCGAAGACGTACGTGAACCCGGACGCGATGCACGTCTTCAGCTGTGCAAGCGACTGGGTGAGACGCTGATAACTTCCGACGCGATCGCGGACCGCGTCCGCGACTGCCTGCTGCGATGGCTTCTCGGTGAACCTGCTGACGTCATACGGCCAGTCGGCCTCCGGACAGACTCCCTGTGCGGCGACCACCTTGATCCCGTCGCGCAGCTGGGCGCCGCTGTCAGTGTCGAGCGTGCCCTCCAGCGCACGCTCGTTGTAGTAGATGAAGAGCCGAGACGGTGTCCACGTCGGCGCAATTCCCGACCGGATCTCGTCGAACTGGATGGCGGCCGCGATGGCGTTGGCCGTGCAGGAGCCGAGCTGTCCCTGGTCATAGACCGGCGGGCACTGAGGGCGCAGGTCGACCATGGTGGGCAGCTGTGCGGAGGCCAGGGCGGGAGCCAGCCAGTAGCGGTCACGGTGATCGGGAAGGTCGCGCACCCAGCCGTAACGGGCGATCCTCACGAGGCTGGATTCTGCGCCCTCAGCAGCGGGTCAAGGGTTGGCCGCTGAGGTGCTACGCTCGCCCCACCCCCGCTGCAGTGAGTCATCAACGAGGTTTCCCCATGCCCACCGGTACACGCACGGGCCGCGCCACCAGGACCACGGCGGCGGCGCGGCGCTCGCCGAAGGGGACCAGCCGGTCGGCACACGCTGCCACTCCTCGCGGAGGGTCGTCCACCGGTGCCGGATCGCGCCCTCGCGCACAGAAATGGGTGTACCTCTTCGAACAGGGCGATGCGTCGATGCGCGACCTGCTCGGCGGCAAGGGTGCCGGTGTCGCGGAGATGACGCGCGCAGGCCTGCCGGTGCCGCCCGGTTTCACCATCACCACGCAGGCGTGCAATGCGTTCTACCAGGGCGGCCAGAAGTTCCCCGAGGGCATGTGGCAGCAGGTGCTGCGCGCACTCAAGGAGACCGAGCGCAAGACGGGTAAGGGGTTCGGAGACCCTGCCAACCCACTGCTGGTCAGCGTGCGGAGCGGGGCCAAGTTCTCCATGCCGGGCATGATGGACACCGTCCTCAACCTGGGCCTCAACGCGCAGACGCTCAACGGCCTGGCTGCACTGACCGGTGACGAGCGCTTCGCCAAGGACGCATACCGCCGATTCATCCAGCTGTTCAGCAAGATCGTGCTGGGGATCAGCGGCGACCTATTCGAGCACGAGCTCGAAGCGGTCAAGGCAAAGGTGCGTGCCAAGAGCGATGCCGACCTCAAACCCGTCGCGCTCGACGAGGTGATCGAGCGGTACCGCAAGCTGGTGCGTACCCACGCTGACATCGAGTTTCCGGAGGATCCGATGGAGCAGCTGCGAGCTGCGATCGGTGCCGTGTTCTCGTCGTGGAACAACAAACGCGCCACGGACTACCGCAACTTCAACAAGATCCCTCACACCCTGGGCACCGCAGTCAACGTGCAGTCGATGGTGTTCGGCAACATGGGGAAAGACTCCGGGACTGGGGTTGCCTTCACGCGCGACCCCTCAACCGGTGAGCACATCCTGTATGGCGAGTACCTCACCAACGCCCAGGGTGAGGACGTGGTGGCTGGTATCCGCACTCCCAAGCCGATCAGTGCCATGGCCCGGGACCTGCCCAAGGCGTACGCGCAATTCGTGCGCATCGCCAAGCGACTCGAAAAGCATTACCGCGACGTGCAGGACATGGAGTTCACCATCGAGCGCGGCCGCCTGTACATGCTGCAGACGCGCAGCGGCAAGCGAACCGCCGAGGCGGCGGTGAAGATCGCCGTTGACATGGTCGGCGAGCGGCTGATCACCAAACAGGAGGCGGTGCTTCGCGTCGAGCCGACCCACGTCGACCAGCTGCTGCACACCCGGCTGGATCCCAAAGCCAAGGTGACCGTGCTTGCCACTGGCCTGGCGGCCTCACCCGGTGCCGCCTACGGCAGGGCGGTGTTCGACGCCGACCGGGCGGAATCGCTGGCCAGCAAAGGTGAGAAGGTCATCCTGGTGCGCATCGAGACCAACCCCGACGACGTGCACGGGATGATCGCAGCCCAGGGAGTCCTCACCGCGCGCGGCGGCCGCACCTCGCATGCGGCGGTGGTGGCTCGAGGCATGGGCAAGCCATGCGTCGCCGGCGCCGAGTCCGTACGTGTCGACCTGACCAAGAGACAGTTCACCGCCGGCGGCACCACTGTCAAGGAAGGGGAGTACTTCACCCTCGATGGCAGCACCGGCCGGGTGATTGCCGGCCAGGTGGGCATGATTGACCCGGAGATCTCCGGTGAACTGAAGCAGTTGCTGCGCTGGGCTGACACCTTCCGGCGGATGGAGGTGTGGGCCAACGGCGACTACCCGCATGATGCAGTGCTCGCCCGCGAGTTCGGCGCGCAGGGCATCGGGCTGTGCCGGACCGAGCACATGTTCATGGAGCAATCGCGGCTCCCCGTGGTGCAGGCGATGATTCTCGCGGACACCGAGAAGGAACGCCGGCATGAGCTCGCCAAACTACTGCCCTTCCAGCGCGAGGACTTCAAGGGAATCCTGCGGGCGATGAAGGGTCTCCCGGTGGTGATCCGCCTCATCGACCCCCCACTGCACGAGTTCCTCCCGTCGCTGGAGGACCTGCTCGTCGAGGTCACCACTGCGCAGGCCAAGGGTGAGCCCGAGAAGAAATGGGCTCGCGCAGCCAAGTTGCTCGACGCTGTACGCCGTCTCCATGAGCAGAATCCCATGCTGGGGTTGCGCGGCTGCCGGCTGGGGCTGATGTTCCCCGAGATCATCGAGATGCAGGTGCGCGCCATCATCGAGGCGTCGGTCGAGCTGCGCAGGGAACGGGTCGACGTGCATCCCGAGATCATGATCCCGCTGGTCGGCACCCTCGAGGAGTTGCGTCGCACCCGCCGGTACCTGGAGGACACGGTGAAGACGGTGCTCAGCGAGTCGAGGACGCGGGTCGACTACAAGTTCGGCACCATGATCGAGCTGCCCCGGGCCGCGCTCGTTGCCGGCGAGATTGCCGAGGATGCCGAGTTCTTCTCCTTCGGCACCAACGACCTCACGCAGACAACCTTCGGGTACTCGCGTGATGACGCGGAGGGCAAGTTCCTCCTCAAGTACGTGGAGGACAAGATCCTTCCCGCCAACCCCTTCGAGACCATCGACCGCAATGGGGTGGGGAGGTTGATGTCGATCGCGGTGCGTGAGGGTCGGGCGACGAGACCTGGCATGAAGATCGGCATCTGCGGCGAGCACGGCGGCGACCCGGAGTCGATCGCCCTGTGCGAGGAGCTCGGGCTCGACTACGTGTCCTGCTCGCCGTATCGCGTCCCGGTGGCGCGTCTGGCGGCTGCCCACGCGCGTCTGGCTTCCGTGGAACGCGACCGCTGAGCGCCGAGCAGCTCCGCTTCCGAGTCCCGTCCTCGTTGGAGACCGAGCGGCTGTTGCTGCGCCAGTGGCGGCTGGCCGACCTCGACGGGTTCGCCGAGATGATGGCCGACCCCGAGGTGGCTCGATACCTCGGCGACGGGCGGCCATTGAGCCGGTTCGATGCGTGGCGGGCCCTGATGGCGTTTGCCGGCGCGTGGTGGTTGCAGGGCTACGCCCACTGGGTGCTCGAGCTTCGGTCCACCGGCGAATACGTCGGCCGCGCCGGTCCCTGGCGCCCCGACGGTTGGCCCGCGTTGGAGATCGGATGGGCAATCGCGCCGCGCCACCAGGGCCGTGGGTACGCCACCGAGGCGGGGCGGGCCGCTCAGCGCGTGGCCTGGGAATCCCTTGGGGTCGACCGGCTCGTTTCATTGGTCCGCCCGGGCAATGCCGCCTCGGTGGCGGTGGCGCGGAAGTTGGGCGGCGAGCCGTCCGAGACGATCGACCTCCTGGGCGGCCCGACCCTGGTGTTCGACTACCCGAAGCCCGCGGCGTTGATCCCACATTGACGTCCGGCCCGGGGCCGCCTACAGTTCGCAACGATGCACTCGATTGGAGCGATCGCTGCGGGAGGCACTGCGGGCCTCGGGACCATCACCGCACAGCTGCCCTGGGCCTGGTTCGCGCTGATGGCTGTGGTCGACGTTGCGCTGGTGTGCGTGGTCGTCGGTCGGCGTCGCGCCGCGCGTGCGGGTGTCAGTTCCCGACCGCTGCTGTCGGCGACCGACGCGTTGGTACTACGCAGTGGATGGCGCGTGCCGCGCTCGCGCGCCCTCAGGGTGCGGGCACGCCCTGCGACGTACGCGTGGCCACTGCACAGTGAGTACATGGTCAGCCGGCTCGTCTGAGGGATTCCCACGCGCGCACTGTTGAAGACAACAGTGTCAGCAACCCAGCCGCCCCGTAGCCGGCGACCAGGCGGCCATCGGATACCATCAGCTTCCAACAGCATCACGGGAGCACCTGCATGCCTGCACCACGCGGCGGGAGGAAGGCCGGCGACGGCAGGCCGGGCCGGTCGGACAAGAGAGGAGCTTCGGGCAAGCGCGCCTCGCGGCCATCGCGAGTGCCCCGCGCCCCCCGGGTGCTTCCGGCCGCGTCGGACGAGGGGTTCGCCCTGGAAACGCCACGGCCGTTCCGTCCTGCCCCCGAATACCGGCCCGAGTCCACCGCTGGCCTTCGCAACGAGATCATCGAGTTGCGCGCCGAGGTGCACCGCCTCGCCGCTGAGATCGACAAGCTCTGGGCACGCGAGCGAGGGCGTTCCGCGACTCCGGGCCGGACCGCCCGGAGCATCGCCGGCAAGCCGCCGCGCACCGGCACACGGGCATCGCGGCCCGGCGGGCGAGCCGGGGCGACCTCCCCGGGCGGGGTTTCGCGGCCAAAGCGCAGCGCTCCGACGGGACCGGCCCGCGGACCGGGCGGCCCCAAGCGCGCCGGCAGCGCCAAGCGCAGCAGCGGGTGGGCCAAACCAAAGTCGAGGTCACGGCGCTCGGGGACCACTCCTCGCCGGCAGGGACGCTGAGCGAGACGGCTATCCTCACTTCCGTGGCTGAGCATGTTCGCGTCCGCAAGGTCTCCACACGGGACGGCCGTCCTGTGATGCTCGACGACGGCCACGTGGTCGAGGGGGACGAGTTGCAGTCGCCAACGCCCGGTCTGCCCTACAGCGTCCGCCGCAGCGTGGTCGAACACGACGATGCGCCCGACGTCTTCATGACGTCGCCGATCCGGGCCGTCATCACCGACAGCGAGGGCGCCATCACCCTGCTCACTGACAACTCGCGATACTCGGTCGAGGTCATCGGACGCTGATGACCGCATTGGCCTACTCTGTGCACGTCCGATGATCCGCCTGCTGGTGCCGCCGAGTTGAGCGAACACATCACAAGCGACGAGCCGTATCTCCTCGTCGAGGAGGTCGCCGAGCGTCTCGGCCTACCGCTGTCGGTGCTGCTTCACCGAGTCGAGGCAGGGGACATTCCCGCCCGTCGAGTCGAGCGCGCTGACGGACTCCATTACGCACTGCGCCTCGGAGACCTCGGCATCGAGCTCGACGATCGGGGCCTGCGGTCGGCGGCTATCGACGACGAGGCGTCACCGCCGCAGCACGACGAAGCTGTAAGCGCCGGGCAGGAGACGGTCGCATCCGGCGAGCCCAGCGTGGAGACCGCCATCTTCTCAGCGTTCGACTCCGGTCCGAGCTCCGTTCCGGGAACGGGGAACGGCAGGCTCGAGGTGCACGCGGCTGACGCCGGGGAACCGGGTTCTCTCGACCCCGCGCCAGGCGAGGCTCCCGCCTGGGGCGCCTCGTCCCAGGCCGCCGAGCGGCCCTGGCAGCCCGCCGCGGAGCCGCCACCACCGTGGGCGCTGCGTCCGCGCGAGCCCCAGCAACCGCCCGTCTGGCTGACCGAGGAGTCGACACCCGACACCGCCGAGGCCGGAGCCACGGACGCTGGTGCCACCGATGCCGTGGCGATGTCGGGGGCAGCGACGGAAACTGAGGACGTTGAGGTCGCGGAGGTGGTCGAGCTCGTCGATGCCGCGCCGGCGGACGAATATCTTCCACCCGCCTTCGACCGCGATGAGGATGAGGAGGCCGGCGACGGCCTGCCCGTGCTGGCGCCCTCCTTCCACCACCAGGCAGCCGACCAGCTCGAGGACGACGACGAGGACACCGCCGTCGCCGAGCTCGCCGTTCCGCCACCAGGGCGCGAACCGGTGAGCCTAGTGGACGCGGCCGCCTCCGGCCCCAGGGGCGACCTGGCCTCGATGTCTCTTGATGCCCGCGAGCTGGTTGCGGGCCTGCTCGACCGCTGGGAGCGGACCCTCGAGCAGCGCATCTACACCGAGCAGCGGCAGCGCTTTCAGGCCGAGCTCGTGGCCCGGCAGAACATGGTCAAGCAGCTGCAGATGGAGCTGCACACTGCTCGCGCCGAGCACGCGGCCGCCCAGGCCGAGAAGGACCGGCTGCTCGCCGGCAAGGAGCGCGAGCTCGCCGATCGCGAGCGTGACCTCGCCCAGACACGCCGCCTCGCCGAGGAGGCTGAGCGGCTGGTTGCACCGGCTGCTTCGCGCCGCCGTCGCTGGTTCTGGAATCGCGACGACTGACGCCAGCAGGCGCGCCGAGGTCGGCGCACGGCCGTCTCCCTCTGGGGTGCGGTACGCGAGCACGGCGGGACGGTGGGTCATCGCTGCCACGGTGCTGGGCTCTGGCGTGGCCTTCCTCGACAGCACCGTGGTCAATGTCGCCCTTCCGACCATCTCGCGCGACCTGCACACCGGTCTCAGCGACCTGCAATGGATCACCGACGCATACCTGCTCACCCTCGGCGCGCTGATCATTCTCGGCGGTTCCCTCGGCGATCGCTTCGGGCGGCGTCGCGTGTTTGTCTTCGGGCTCCTCTCCTTCACCGCGGCGTCGGTGATCTGCGGGGCTGCCCCCGACACGCTGGTGCTGATCGTTGCGCGAGGGCTCCAGGGAATTGGCGGCGCGCTGCTGGTGCCGGGTAGCCTTGCGATCATCTCGGCATGCTTCGTCGCCGAAGATCGCGCCCGCGCCGTTGGGTTGTGGTCCGGGCTGAGCGGGGTCAGTGTCGTGGTGGGTCCGTTCGTCGGCGGTTGGTTGGTGGACGCGGTCTCGTGGCGCGCCATCTTCTTCCTCAATGTGCCGTTGGCAGCTGCGGCGGTGCTGATCGCGCTCCGGCATGTGCCCGAGACGCGTGATGACACCGCGGTTGGCAGGCCCGACTACCTCGGCGCGGTGGTCGTCTCGCTCGGGCTCGCGGGTGTCGTCTACGCGCTCATCGACGGGCCCAGCAACGGCTGGTCCACCGCAACCGTGGCTGCCGGAGTCGCCGGCGCGCTCCTGCTGATGGGGTTTCCCGTCCTGGAACTGCGCGTCCATATCCCGATGGTCCCATTGCGCATCTTCAGGTCACAGCAGTTCAGCGGTGCCAACCTGACCACCTTCGCCGTGTACGCCGCGCTCTCGGTGACGACGTTCCTCCTCATCCTGCACCTCCAGCAGGATCTGCACTACTCGGCGCTGGCCGCGGGAACTGCGTTCCTGCCTGCAGGCTTGCTGCTCATCGGCTTCTCAGCGCGTGCTGGCGCGCTTGGTCAACGCATCGGTCCGCAGCTGCCCATGACGGGAGGGCCCATCATCGCGGCGGCCGGACTCGTGCTTCTGGCCGGGTTGCGCAGCGGCGACGGCTACCTCGCCGCCGTCTTACCGGGTGTCCTGGTCTTCGGAGTCGGACTCACCCTGACCGTGGCCCCGCTCACCGCCGCGGTGATGGCTGCGGTGGATGCGCACCATTTCGGCGTCGGATCGGCGATCAACAACGCCACGGCTCGGATCGGCGGGTTGCTTGCCGTGGCGGTGGTGCCCGCCCTCGCGGGCTTGACGTCGGCGTCAACGCATCTCGCCGGCGTGTCGCTCAACGACGGGTA
>JALZAG010000204.1 GCA_030948445.1 Candidatus Dormiibacterota bacterium | reverse complement strand
CTACGTGTCCGTTGCCGGCGGCGACGAGCTGCTCAGCAACGCGCTCACAGTGGTGGTCGCCGGGCGGGATGCGCACATCGACCATCACGTCCTCCAACAGTGGGGTGAGGGCGCCTGGCACGTCGCTCTGCATCGCACCCTGCTCGCCCAAAACGCGCGGCTGCGGATGTTCGGTGCCACCCTCGGATCGCGCCTGCAGAAGGCGTACTGGGAGGTGATGCTCGACGGCCCTGGCGCCGAGGCGGAGATCTCTGGGCTGGCCTTCGGCGACGCCAACCAGCACCTCGACCACCAGTCTTTGCAGGCGCACCGCGCGCCGCAGACCACCAGCCGGCTCAAGCTCAAGGTGGCCGTCCGCGATCACGCGCGCAGCGTGTACAGCGGCCTCATCGACGTCGACCGCATCGCCCAGCAGACCGATGCCTACGTGCAGAACCGCAACCTGATCCTCAGCCACGGTGCCACTGCGGACTCCGTGCCGCGCCTGGAGATTCGCGCCAACGACGTGCGCTGTGGCCACGGTGCCACCGCCGGTCACATCGACGACGACCATCGCTTCTACCTGATGGCTCGGGGCGTGACCGAGGAGGATGCGGAGCGCCTCATCGTCCGCGGCTTCCTCGACGATGCGCTGGCACATTGTCCGCACGCGGGCGTGGCCGACCTGATCGGTGAGCTGCTCGATCACGAGCTCGAGGGCGAGGCGCAGGCGGGCATCGTGCTGGTAGACGCATGAGCGTGGCCACCTGGGTGGAGGTGGGGCGCATCGAGGATGTGCCGCCGGGACACGCCGCGCGCGTCGAGATCGACGAGGTCCCCGTGGCGATCTTCAACCTCGACGGGGAATTCTTCTGCCTCGATGACACCTGCAGCCATGCCGAGGCGTCGCTCAGCGACGGCGACCTCGACACCTCGCGCTGTGCCATCGAGTGCCCGCTGCACGGCTCGGCGTTCTCGCTGCGCACCGGCGATCCGTTGTCGCTGCCGGCGGTCGAGCCGGTGCGGGTGCACCGGGTGGACACGACCGACGGTGTGATCCGCGTGGCACTGGGCGAGGAGCCACGTTGAACGACATCGGTGTGGCCACCGCTCCGCTGGACGTCGCCCGCATCCGCGCGGACTTCCCCATCCTGCAGCGGATGGTCAACGGACACCCGCTCGCGTACCTCGATTCCGCGGCCACCTCGCAGAAGCCGCAGGCGGTCCTCGACGCCACCGACGCGTACTACCAGCAGCACAACGCCAACGTGCATCGCGGCGTGCACACCCTCGGCAACGAGGCGACCGACGTCTTCGAGGGAGCGCGCCAACGCGTGGCGCGGTTCATCGACGCGCCATCGGAGGGCATGGTGTTCGTGCGCAACACCACCGAGGCGCTCAACCTGGTGGCGTCGTCGTATGCGCGCGAGCTGCTCTCGCCTGGTGACCGCATCGTGCTCACCGAGATGGAGCACCACAGCAACCTGGTTCCCTGGCAGCTGGCCGCGGAACGCGCCGGGCTGACACTCGCGTTCCTGCGCGTCCGCGACGACGGTACGCTCGACCTCTCTGACCTCGACGAGTTGCTCGCTCCACCGACCAAGCTGGTCAGCCTCGGACATCAGTCCAACGTGTTGGGGACCGTGGTGCCGCTGCACGAGATCGTCGAGGCAGCTCATCAGCGCGACGTGCTGGTCTGCGTCGACGCCGCCCAGAGCGTGCCCCACATGCCGGTCTCGGTGCGCGACCTGGACTGCGACTTCCTGGCTTTCAGCGGGCACAAGATGTGCGGCCCGATGGGCGCCGGCGTCCTCTGGGCGCGGCCGGAGTTGCTGGAGCGGATGCCGCCGTTCCTGGGCGGCGGCAGCATGATCCTGCGCGTCTCCCTGGAGCGCTCGACGTGGAGCACGGTCCCGCACAAGTTCGAGGCTGGCACGCCGGATGTCGGTGCTGCGGCTGGGCTGGCCGCCGCGTGCGACTACCTCGACGCCATCGGCCGCGACCGCATCCACGCGCACGAGGTGGAGCTGACCGGTCACCTGCTCGGGATGCTCGAGGAGATCGATGGTGTCGATGTCTATGGTCCGCGCACCGTGGACGCGCGGGGCGGAGCGGTGAGCTTCAACGTGAACGGCGTCCACGCCCACGACGTCGGCACCATTCTCGACCGCGAGGGCGTGGCGGTGCGTGCCGGGCATCACTGCTGCCAGCCACTGATGAAGAGGCTCGGTGTTGCCGCGACGGCCCGGGCGTCGGTGTACCTCTACAACACGCACCAGGAGATCGACGCGCTGGGCGCAGCGCTGGGGGAGGTGCGCCGGATCTTCGGGTAGCTCCGGCCTCAGGATTCCAGCGGATTCATGGCGACGCGCTCGGACACAGCCCCGCTCGGTGACGGTGACGGCGCGCGCGGTGGCAGTGCGAAGGCACACAGCACTGCGGCGGCGATGAGCACTCCGGCGGCGCCCCAGAAGGAGATCCCCTCGCCGACGCCGTAGAGGGCGCCGAGGACGAGTGCACCGAAGGCCATCCCGCCGAACTGGAAGAGCCCGCCGATGCCCATCGCGCGGCCCCGCTCCTGTGCGGAGCTGCTGTCGCCGATGACCGCGAACATGGTCGGCTCGACAAGGACATAGGCGCAGGCCTCGACCACTCCCAGCGCGATGATCCATCCCAGCGAGAACAGCGTCGGATAGATGGCGGCGCATCCGCCGCTGATCGCGAACGACGCCACCATCAGCCAGCGCCGGTTGCTGCGGTCGGCGAGGCGACCGCCCGGTTGCGCGAGGACCAACAGCGGAACCGCGAAAAGGCTGATGGTGAGACCGATCACGAGCGTGCTGTTGCCACGCGCCGCCAGGTACAGCGGCCAGACCACGTCGTACATCGAGAAGACTGTTCCAAGGGCGGCAACGCCCAGGCAGGGCACCAATATCCCCGGGTTGCGCCACCAGCGCACCCGTACCGCCTGCTCGTCGGTCTCCCGCACCACGCGCGTCTCTGGGACGCGGCGCATGGCGAGGAGGCCGAAGAGAACCGCGACGCCGGAGACGCCGAAGATCGCCGAGTCGCGCCAGAGCGCCACCGCTCCTCCGACGAAGGGACCGACAAGTAATCCCACCATCTCGCAGGCCTGCAGCTTGGCAAACCCCTCGGCGCGCTTCTCGGGCCCGCTGAGGTCGACGACGGCAGCACGCAGTGCTGGCACGTACGCGCCCGAAGCGACACCCTGGAGCGTGCGCAGGATGGCGAGCAGCCAGAGGGGGCCGACGTCGGCGAAGAGCGCGAAGGAGAGCACCCCGAAGCCCGCGCGCGATCCGAGCAGCATGGGCCGGCGGCCGACGCGATCGGTGAGGCGGCCGGCGGGGACCTGGACCAGCATGTTGGCGATCAGCGGACCGGCGATGAAGAGCGCGATCGCCAGCGAGTCGCCGCCATGGCGACGGACATACAGCGGGGCGATCGGGAAGATGGCCGCGACCCCGGCGAACATGATCAGCTGACCGCTGAGCAGCCAGAACATCGGAGACGTGCGCGGACGGCGGAATCTTGGCACCCGCGAATTGTCGCCGCAGAGGGTCCGAGGTCACCCAGCGGTACAATTCTGACCATGCAGGTCGGATTTACGCCGGTGGCCGATGACCTCTACCGGGAGATCATCCTCGACCACTACCGTCACCCTCGCCATCGTGGTCGGGTCGATCCCGCCGACGCCGTGGTCGAGGCCGACAACCCGCTGTGTGGCGACCAGATCGATATCTCGGTGCGCTTCGACGGCGACCAGGTGGCCGAGATCGCCTTCGAGGGCACCGGCTGCTCGATCAGCCAGGCCGCCTGCAGCATGCTCTGCGACGAGGTCAGCGGGGGCACCCGGGAGCGGGCGCGGGACGTCGCCGACCGGTTCCGGGCGATGCTGGTCGAGAGCGGTAGCCCCGACGACCTCGGCGACCTCGAGGCGCTGCAGGGCGTCCGTGCCTACCCGGTGCGAGTGAAGTGTGCGACGCTGCCGTGCAACGCGCTGCTGCAGGCGCTCGGCGACGCCAAGGAGACACCATGAGCGACACCGACACTGCGTTGACCGTCGACCCCGCTGCCCGGGCCTCCGAGCCGCCCACCGCCAAGGCATCGCCCGAGCTCGTGCTCGCCGCTCTGAGTGAGGTCTACGACCCCGAAATCGGTATCGACATCGTCTCGCTGGGCCTCATCTATGGCTCCGAGATCGATGACAACGGACTGCTCACCATCAACATGACCCTCACCACCCCGTACTGCCCGATGGGCAGCCTCATCCAGGGCCAGGCCCACGCCGTCTGCCACGGCCTCCCCGGCGTCAAGGACGTCCGCGTGGAGCTGGTCTGGTCGCCGCCCTGGGACCCCCGAACGATGGCCTCTGAAGAGGCCCGGCTGGAGCTCGGTATCTACTGATCGCCCGCCTGCCTGGTGATCCGTTTGCGCACTGTGCGCGTATTCCTCGGTGCGTGTGAGTGAGAAGAGCGGCTCGGCCGCGACACCCGGTGTGAACGTCTCTGACGACAGGATGCTCGACCTGCTGGCTCGAGCCGAACCTGAGGGAATTGAGATGCTCTATGACCGCTATTCGGGCCTGGCCTACACCCTGGCTCTGCGCGTGGTCAACGACTCCGCGATGGCCGAAGACGTGGTCCAGGAAGCGTTTCTCAGCATCTGGCGGCGAGCCTCGACGTACCGCAGCGATCGCGGCAGCCTGCGCACCTGGGTGTGCTCGATCGTGCATAACCGCGCGCTGGATCGCCTGCGCGGCCGGTCCGGTCGGGCTCGCCATGATGTCGCCCTCGAGCACGCGCCCATTGAGGCCACCTCGGTCTCCGACACGTGGGACAAGGTGGCCGGCGAGATCGAGCGCGAGGAGATCCGTAAGGCGCTGACCGGGCTCTCTCTCGAGCAACGCGAGACCATCGAGCTGGCCTACTTCGGCGGCTACTCCCAGACGGAGATCAGCGACCTGATGCAGGTACCCCTGGGGACGGTCAAGGGCCGCACCCGCCTCGCCCTGCGCAAGCTGCGCGGAGTGCTCGAGTTCAGCCTGGCGGAGGGAATGGCGTGATCACCTGCCAGCAGGCGGACATCCTGGCCGCTGCCCTCTCGGTCGGGTCCATCGACCCCACCGACCAGGGCGCCCTCCTCCAGCACCTTCCGGGCTGCGCGTCGTGCCGGCGCGTGGCCGGCGAGTACATGGCCGCCGCGGCCCGCCTCCCCCTGGCGCTTGAACCCGTGCGCCCCTCTCCCGAGCTGCGCGGGCGGTTGATGCGCGCGGTGTACGCCGAGGCCGAGCAGGCGCAGGAGCACGCCGCCAGGGATCGGCCGTCGACGTGGTGGGCCCGAGCCTGGCAGGCACTGCCCGCCTCACGCGGCTTCACCGTGGCGGCGGCGGCGGCGGCGGTCGCGATCATCGGTCTGGCCTCGTGGCGGGTCTCGAGCGGACGGCCGCCCGCACCGACGTCGGTGGCCGTGGCGCTCGCGGCCACCCAGGCAGCCCCGCACGCCCACGGGGTGTTGACCTACACCCGGGGCGGCAATGAGGCCGTGCTGACGGCAACCGGTCTACCCGGCCCCGGCTCCGTGGTCCCTGGCCGCACCGTGTACGAGGTCTGGCTGATCCGCCCCAACGGGACCGCCGTGGCCGCCACGTACCTCAGCCACAATCCCGATGGCACCTGGAGCGCCGTGGTGCACGGCAACATGAGCGCCTACTCCGTCGTCGCGGCGACACCGGAGCCGGCCGGCGGCAGCGCCGCCCCCACCGGCGCCAAGGTGATCCAGGGAGAGCTCAGCTCGTCCTGAGTGCACGCCGTAGCGCCGCGCAAAACCCTTGCCCTGCATGGGATATTGGGGCAGCGTACTACCGCCACCGTGACGCGCTGACCCGCGCAGGGTATCGCACCAGTTCAGCGATGCTGCCAGAGATGGCGGTAACAGCCCGGCGCCCCCGGGGACGCCGCCAGCCCCTGGTGATCCGACGCCTCTGCCGCTACACTTTGTTCTGCGTCTCTCGGCCCCGTCACCGCCCGCATTTCCATCAGACGCACGCGGACCGGCGCCGGGGCACTCTGAGAAAAGGAGGGTCCTGCCCATGACCGATTGTTCCGGTAGTACTCAGCCGACCCGCGCCGGAGTGGCGGGCTGATCGCCGGGGCGGATACCAGGTA
>JALZAG010000155.1 GCA_030948445.1 Candidatus Dormiibacterota bacterium | reverse complement strand
TGGACGATCGGGTCGTCGCCGTCGAGGTTGATCTCGCCGTCCTTGGCAATGTGGAGAAAGAAATTGGCGAGGTTGCGACCCAGCATCTGGCTGGCATCCTGCGGCGCCGTCGCCGGTAGGTTCTCGGCGCCGACCAGCGTGACGCCACCGATCTCCACGGTCCTGCCGGCGACGGTTCCCTCGCAGTTGCCGCCGCGTTCTGCCGCAAGGTCGACGATGACTGAACCCGGCTTCATCCCCTCGATCGCGGCCGCCGTGACCAGGATCGGCGACCTCTGCCCGGGCACCAGGGCGGTGGTGATGACCACGTCGCTCCCCGCGATCTCCGCCGCGAGGGCCTCCTGCTGCCGAGCCAGCTCGGCCTCGTCAGCGCCGGTGGCGTACCCCGACGCGTCCTCCGTGCCAGCCGCAACGTCTTCGAGGTCCACGAACCTCGCCCCGAGGCTCTCAATCTGCTCGCGCACGGCGGCGCGGACGTCATACGCGCTGACGTTGGCGCCGAGACGACGGGCAGTGGCGATCGCCTGAAGACCGGCGACACCGGCGCCGAGTACCAGCACCTTGGCGGGCGGGATGGTCCCGGCCGCGTAGGTGAGCATGGGAAAGAGTCGGGGCGAGTGAGACGCTGCCACGATGACGGCCTTGTATCCGGCGACCGTTGCCTGGGAGGAGAGCACGTCCATTGGCTGCGCGCGCGTGATCCGCGGCAGCAGGTCGATGGCGAACACGGTGGCGCCTCGCTCCGCCAGACGTTGCAGGGCGGCCGGCTCGCCGAGGGGGTCGAAGAGCCCGGCCAAGAGGTGCGAGCTGCCGACGTCCTCCCATGTGGCAGCCCCCGATCCGCTGCCGCGCACGCACAGCAGCATCGACGCCTGCTTCAAGACCTCGGCAAGCGACCCTGCAATGACCGCTCCTGCCGTGGTGTATTCCTCGTCGGCCCACCCCGCCGCAGCGCCGGCGCCACTCTGCACGACAACGGAGTGCTCGGCGGCAACCAGCGCGCGGACGCTCGCCGGACTGGCGGCGACACGGCGCTCGCCATCGCGCGCTTCGTTCGCGATGCCGACGGTCAACGTCTTGTGCGGACGGCTGTCCGGGGGCGAGGTGGTCATGAAGTTGTCGGATTATGTCGGTCCGAGCCTCTCATGCTTCCTGAGGCCCCGTAGTGCCCATCGCGCCTACACGACCAGATTGACGACCCGATCGACCACGGCGATCACCTTGCGAGGCTCGGCGCCATCGAGCAGCGCAACCACCTTGGGCAGCTCCAGCGCCCGTTGGCGCAGCTCGTCCTCTCCCGTCCCAGCAGGAACCCTGAGCGTCCCACGCAACTTGCCGTTCAGCTGCACGGCGACCTCAACCTCGAGCCTCGCGGCCAGGGCCGGATCATGGACGGGCCAGCCGCCGCGGGCGTGCACGGACCCCTCGTGGCCTGTGCGCTGCCACAGCTCCTCGGTGAGGTGAGGGGCGAACGGGGCCAGGCAGAGCAACAGGCTCTGCGCATCCAGGCGCCGGCCACGACCCTGGGTTGCCTCATGGTCGACCTCGCGTGCGAACTCCATGAGATGCGCAATCGCGGTGTTGAAGTGCAGGCCGGCGATGTCCTCGTCAACCGCAGCGATGAGGCGGTGGCGGCGGCGCTCGCGCTGCTCGTCGCCGGTGTCGGGGTCGGTGGCGTTCTGGGTCCCGCGCCACACCCGTTGCAGGAAGCGCGTCACCCCGATGATGCCCTCGTCGCGGAAGTCGCCCCCCTCTGTGTAGGGGCCGAGGAACATCAGGTAGAGCCGGAAAGTGTCGGCGCCGTGCGCCTCGATGTACTCGTCGGGGTTGATGACGTTGCCGCGGCTCTTGGACATCTTGAAGCCGTCCTTGACGATCATGCCGTGGGCGCGGAACCTGGTGAACGGCTCGGGGTCGTCGACGAGTCCGAGACCATGCAGCGCACGCATCACGAACCGCGAGTACAGGAGGTGGCGCACCGCGTGCTCGTTGCCGCCGATGTACATGTCAACCGGCAGCCAGCGCCGCGTCCTCTGCGCGTCGAACGCCACGTCGTCACAGTCGGTCGACGGGTAGCGCAGGTAGTACCACGAGGAGTCGAGGAACGTGTCGCTCACGTCGGTCTCACGCCGGGCGGGTCCCCCGCACACGGGGCAGGTGACATTGACCCACTCCTCGACGGTGGCCAGCGGTGAGACACCGGTGCCGGTGGGCCGGAAATCCGCCACCTCCGGAAGCAGCACCGGCAGGTCCTCGTCGGGGACCGGCACCTGACCGTCCTTGGTGCAGTGGATGATCGGGATCGGTGGCCCCCAGTACCGCTGCCGCGAGATCAGCCAGTCGCGCAGCCGGTAGGTGATGGTGGCCTCACCGCGCTGGGTGTTCTCGAGACGCTCGACGATGCGCTTGCGCCCCTCCTCTGACGGCAACCCATCGAGGTCCCCGCTGTTGACCATCGTCCCGTGCCCGGTGAAGACCCCCTCCGACGGCGCGGGGCTCTGGATCACCTCGACGACGCGGAGGTCGTGGGCCACCGCAAATGCGTGATCGCGCTCATCGTGAGCGGGCACGGCCATGATCGCTCCGGTGCCGTAGTCGTAGAGGACGTACGGCGCTGCCCACACTGGCACGCGCTGGCCGGTGATCGGATGGACCGCGGTGGATCCCAGGTCGACGCCCACGCCGAAGTCGGGCTCTGCGTCCGGGCCCGGGAGGCGGTTACGCCAGGCATTGATCTCCCCGCGGCGCTCGTCGGGCACGAACTCCTCCAACTGCGGATGATCCGCAGCGATCACCAGGAAGGTGGCGCCGAACAGCGTGTCCGGGCGGGTAGTGAAGACGGCGACATCCTTGCGCTCACAGCCCTCGAGATCGAAGGTGATGCGCGCTCCCTCGCGGCGGCCGATCCAGTTGCGCTGCATCAGCTTGGTCGACTCCGACCAGTCGATGGTGTCGAGCGCCTCGAGAAGCTCCTGTGCGTAGTTGGTGATCTTCAACCACCACTGACGCAGCCATCGCGTCTCCACCACCGAGCCGCAGCGCTCGCATCTGCCCTGCTCGACCTGCTCGTTGGCGAGCACGGTGAGGCAGGACGGACACCACAGCACAGCGCCATCTCGCCACTCCACCAGGCCCGCCTTGAAGAGCTGGAGGAACAGCCATTGCGTCCAGCGGTAGTAGGCAGGGTCGGCGGTGTTGACCTGGTGCTCCCAGTCGAACATCGCCCCGATCATCTTGAGTTGGTTCTCGCGGAAGTTCGCCACCGCGCGACGCATGACCACAGCCGGGTGCTCACCGATCTTCAGCGCGTAGTTCTCGCTGTGGATCCCGAACGCGTCGAAACCCATCGGCTGAAAGACGTTGTCGCCGTGCAGCCGGCGCCAGCGCCCGTGGATGTCGATGCCGGTGTACGGCACCATGTGACCGACGTGGAGACCCTCGGCCGACGGGTAAGGGAACATCGAGAGGTTGTAGAAGGGCCGGTCCTCCGAATCGAGGTCGGTGCGGTAGTCACCGCGTTCCTCCCAGATGCGCCGCCACTTCGCCTCAACGGCGGAGGCGTCGTATGCGTCGAGAGGACGTGTCGCGGTGGTCGTCTGGGCTGACGGGGTCTCGGTCATGACAAGCCAAGGGTAACGGAGCCCCGGCCCGCTACAGTCCATGCGTGACCGGGCGCGCGTTCACCACCCTGCTCGACTGGGGCGCCTATTTCGAGGGCCCGCGCTGGCGAGACGGTCGCTGGTGGGTGTCGGACATGTACCGCCACGCGGTCTTCACCGTCTCCCCGGAGGGAGAGGAGAGCGAGGTTTTCACCGTGGAAGGACAGCCATCCGGCCTCGGATGGATGCCCGATGGCTCGCTGCTCGTGGTCTCGATGCGCGACCACCGGCTGCTGCGGCGCGCCACCAATGGCACCGTCACCGTCCATGCTGAACTCTCGGAGGTCTGCACCGGCCTGCTCAACGATATGGTCGTCGACGCCGTTGGCCGCGCGTGGGTCGGCGATTTCGGGTTCGACCTCTACTCCTTCGACACCCCGGCGACCACCTCCCTGAAGCGCGTCGATCCCGACGGGCGTGTGACCGTCGCCGCCGAGGACCTGATCTTTCCCAACGGCACCGTGATCACCGACGACGGCGCCACGCTGGTGGTCGGCGAGACCCTCGCCAACCGCTACACCTCGTTCGCAATTGCTCCAGATGGCTCACTGCACG
>JALZAG010000135.1 GCA_030948445.1 Candidatus Dormiibacterota bacterium | reverse complement strand
CTCGTCTTGGGAGGTGTCGGCAGCCACGTTGCCATGTCCGTCACCGGAGTGCCGATCTCCCGAGCCGCCGCGGTGACGGTGCCGGGCCTCACGGTCATGGCAGCGATCCTGTTCATGGGCAAGGTTGGAGGCGCGCACCTGAACCCCGTGGTCAGCCTCGCCTTCGCGCTGCGGCGCGACTTTCCCTGGCGGCGTGTCCCCGGCTACATCGTCAGCCAGGTCCTTGGAGGGCTGCTGGCCTGCCTGTTCCTCTGGGCTGTGTTCGGCCGGCACGGCCCGTTCGGTGCGACAGTCCCGGGCCCGCACGTGTCCGACCTGCAGGCGATGCTCGTCGAGGTGGTGCTCACCATGGGCCTGGTCAGCGTCATCCTCGGCACGGCCTCGAGCGCGCAGAACGTCGGGGCGATGTCGGCGATCGCGGTCGGCGGCTACATCGCCCTGGCCGGCCTCTGGTCCGACCCGCTCAGCGGCGCGTCGATGAACCCGGTGCGGTCGTTCGCGCCCGACCTCATGCGCGGCGATCTCACCCACACCTGGGTGTACGTGGTCGGCCCCCTCGCCGGTGCCCTGCTCGGCGTGGCGTTCGCGTTCATCCTTCGGGGCCCCGGCGGCGACAGCGGGGCGGTTCGCGCGGCGCAGGGCGAGGGCTCCGGCGGGTCGCTGTGATGGCAGCCGTCGCCCTGGTTCAGCCGTCGCTGCGGTTTTCGATTTCCCACGCGTGGTCGAGCGCGTGCCAGGCGATGCGCCTGGCTGCATAGCGCGGTAGCCAGCCCCGCGGGGCGAGCGGCTCGCCCGCGCGCGCCGCGGCCAGCACGGCCAGGATCGCTTCGCGCATCGCGCGTATCGCCTTGGTGTCGTCGCCGGCCGGCGCCCGCACCATGACGCCGATCTTGCGGGCGTAGGCCTGCTCGGCACCGACCACGTGCTCGGCAATTGCGTCGCGGTCACGCCCTCCGCCGCGTGGGCCCTTCCGCAGAGATGGTGGCGCGGTGGCGACGACGCGGTTGAAGACGGTCCAGGCGGCCGCCATCAATGCGGTCATCCGCTGCGCGTCGATTGCGCTGAGGCGCTCGCTCTCGGCGGCCGCCGCGAGGTCCGGCACACCGAAGTCCATCGTTGGTGTGCCGGCAAACCGCTCGACGACCTCGTAGTCGCCGGGCGCGAAGGGCAGCTTGACGACCGCCGCCACCCTGGCATACCGCGGCGCGTGCTCGGCAAGAACAGCCAGCGCGGCGTCCTCGGTCTTGGCGACGCGCGCCCATCCAGGCCAGTCCAGCGCGCTCGCGAACGCACGCTTGCCGGTGGATTCGACCACCACTCGAATTGACTGCGAACGCGGTGTCCGGGGAGGCATCGGTCGCCGAGCATCGCACAGCGTGTGCGGTGGCAATGCAATAGGCTAGACCGCATGGCACGACACAGAGGCGGCGGGTCCAGCCCGGTGGTTGCAAACACCATGACCCGCGTCTTGATCGCGGGTGCCTTCCAGCGGAGCTCGCGGCGCGAGCAGACGGAGATCGAGCTGGACGAGCTCGAGGAGCTGGCGCGCACCCTGGGCACGACCGTGGTGGAGCGCGCCGCCGTGCCGCTGCGCGAGGTGCACCCCGGGACGTTCTTCGGCTCCGGCACCGTCGAGGCACTCGGCGCGCGCCTCGCCGAGCTGGACGGACCGGCCGCCCTGGTCAACGACCAGCTCTCTCCTCGGCAGCAGCGCAACCTCCAGGAAACCTGGGGTGTCCCCGTGCTCGACCGCACCGACGTCATCCTCGCCATCTTCGGGCGGCGAGCGCGGAGCGCCGAGGGACGCGTCCAGGTGGAGATGGCGCAGCTGGAACACCAGCTGTCGCGGCTCGCGGGCGGGTGGGCGCACCTCGAACGGCAGCGCGGGCGCGTCGGCACCGGCGGCATGCGCGGGGGCATGGGCGAGAAGCAGATCGAGGTCGACCGCCGGCTCATCAACCAGAAGCTGCGCAGGCTGCGCCAGCGGCTCAAGGAGATCGAGCGCCAACGCACCACGCGCCGGACAGCGCGCACCGCGGTGCCGCTGGCCTCGTGCGCATTGGTCGGCTACACCAACGCCGGTAAGTCCACCCTTCTCAACCGGCTCACCAACTCCACCGTTCTCGCCGACGACCTCCTGTTCGCTACGCTCGACCCCACCTCGCGCCTGCTCGGGCTTGCCAGCGGGCGGCGGGTCATCGTCACCGACACGGTCGGGTTCATCCAGTCGCTCCCGCACGAGTTGGTCGAAGCCTTCGGCGCCACCCTCGAGGAGGTGCGCGAGGCGCACCTTCTCGCCATCGTCGTCGACGCCTCGCACCCGGACGCCGAGGCGCAGCTCGAAACCGTCCTCGAGACCCTCGAAGAGATGGGCTGCGACCAGCCCGCCATCCTCGCCGTCAACAAGATCGACAGACTTGACGGCGCGGAAGCGCGCGAGGTGGCGGGGCGTCTCGGTGCCATCGCCCACCTGCCCCCGCTGCTGATCTCCGCGGCGAAGGGCACCGGCCTGCGCGAGCTCCGGGCGGCGATCGACGAGCTGGTGGGGCAGGTCGTCCCCGACACCCGAGCCAACCGTCCGATCATCGCCGCGGAAGCGCCCACGGACGACTCCGCCACTGCCGTCAGAGAGCAAACCAGCGTTCGCCACCGCGCGGCGTCCTGAGGGTCCGGCCGGACTGGTGCATGCGCCTTCGCGGCCATCCTCGTGCCAGGTCGCGCCTGGGTAACGGTCACGAATCTGGCCGGCCAAGCGGCCGACCAGCGCCGACACTTGGCCCGTGTCGGTGATGACCCGGCGGTGGTGGCCACCGCAAGCGGCAGGTTCCGCCCGCAACTGGCGGTCGATCGCACACGTGCTGGTCACTGCCGGTGCGTCCGCGGCGGTGATCGGCGCCGTGTACACGTTCGTCGTCCAGCCGCTGACCGGCTCGTTCGCAGGACCGTTCGAAGATTTCGGGGCGTACGCCGGCGCCGCCCACGCCGTGGCGACCGGGACGAGCCCGTACGCGTCGTTCAGTGGCGCGACGATCGTTATGACCGGCTATGACTACCCACCCTTCGCGGCAGTGCTGCTGCGACCGCTCGCCTTCCTGTCGGCGCGCTGGCAGGAATTGGTCTGGCTGTGGATCTCGGTGGTCGCGCTGGTCGCCGGGGCGGTGATCACCGCGCGGGCGCTGCTCCCGTCGACCTGGCCTCGTGCGCGCGTCGGGATCTTCGTGGCGCTGATCTTCCCGGCGGCCACGTACAACCTGTGGCACGGGCAGATGAACACCGTGATCTTCCTGCTGCTCGCGCTGGCGCTCTCCGACTACCTGTCCGGACACCGCACTCGTTGCGGGGTCATCCTCGGTGTTGCCGCCGGGATCAAGATCGCCCCCGTTGTCCTGCTGGTCGTACTGCTGCGGCGCGGCTGGTGGCGCGGGGCGGTGGCCGGCCTGGCCACGGGAGCCGTCACCTTGGCGATTGGGGTGGCCACGCTCGGGTGGCCGGTGACCCGTGAGTACCTCACCTCGGTGCTGCCGGTTCTCAACCGCGACAACGGGTGGATCTACAACCAGACGTGGAACGGCGTGGTGAACCGGCTTGCGCAGCACTCCGTCGTGACCGTCGACGCCCCGTCGGTGTGGCTGCACGCCGCAGCGACCGCGCTGTCGTTGGTGACGGTGGGTGCGCTGCTGCTGGCGGTGCGCGGGCACCAGCGCACCCGTGCCGAGCGAGGCGCAGAGTTTGCCTGCGGCGTGACAGTCATGCTGCTCGTCGGCAGCATCGCGTGGTACCCGGTGTACGTGCACCTGCTCATCACCATTGCCGCGGCGGTCGGGCTTGCGCACGAGCGCGGTCGGCTGGGTCGCGCGCTGTTGGGATGGAGCACCGCCGCATTCGTCGGCATCGGGCTCATCGCGGGCGCGGCCATCGCGGCCATCGGCGTCGCCGGGATCGATGTCCAGGCCACGGGCCCGACCTGGTGGCTGTTCCTCCAGGCTTCTTCGCTTCCCGTGCTGCTCGCGACCGGTCTGCTCATCGTCCTGGTCACCGCACTACGGACCCGCAGTCACACCCTCGTCAGAGGCGCTGCGCTCGCGCAGTGACACGCTCGGCATCACGGCGCGCATCGCGTTCGGCGATGGCCTGCCGCTTGTCCCATAGCTTCTTGCCCTTGCCGAGAGCGAACTCGAGCTTGATCCGGTTGCCCTTGAGGTAGATCCGCAGCGGGACCAGGGTCAGCCCCTGCTGGGCCACCTTGGCGCCCAGGTACTCGATCTCTCGCTTGTGGAGAAGGAGGCGGCGGCGGCGCTGGGGCTCGTGGTTGCGCCGGTGACCCTGCGCGTACTCCGCGATGTTCACCCCGAGCAGCCACGCCTGCCCGTTCTCGACGCGAACGTACCCTTCACGCAGCTGCGTGCGGCCGTCCCGCAGCGCCTTCACCTCGGTGCCGGTGAGCTCGATCCCTGCCTCGAACGTCTCGAGGATGGCGTACTCGTGCGTCGCCTGCCGGTTGCGCGCCAGCGCCGAGCTCGACGTCGCCGCCCGCGTCATCGCCCGGCGCCCGCGTTGCGCCGGCCGCGAAGGTACGCCGCGGCAGACATCGGACGCCCTCCGGGTGGCTGAACGCGCGCCACCCGATACGTCCCCGCCGCGGTGATGAGCTCCGCCTCCTCGTCATGCACCGCCACCACGACACCGGCGACATCAGCGCCGGTCGCTGGCCCACCCGGCGCTCCCTCGAGGATGCGAACCTGCTGGCCCCCGAGCGGCGCGCTGACCCCGGGCCACGGCTGCAGTGCGCGCACGCGACGATCGATGTCGACGGCGCTGATCGCGCGCCAGTCGACGACCCCGTCCTCGCGGCGCAGCCGCGGAGCGTGCGTTGCGCGGGACTCCTCCTGTGGCACGGCGCTGACGCTGCCGTTCTCGAGGCCCGCGAGGACCTCGATGAGCAGGCGGGCACCGATCGTTGCCAGCCGCTCCGTCAGCGACGGCGCGGTCTCGGTGGCGCCGATGGCGGTCTCGCTGGTGGCGTACACCGGCCCGGTGTCCAGCCCAGCGTCCATGCGCATGATCGAAACACCCGTGCGTGCATCGCCGGCGAGGATCGCGGCCGCCACCGGCGCCGCGCCGCGCCAGCGCGGCAGCAGTGACCCGTGCACGTTGATGCCCCCGTGCGGTGGGCCGTCCAACAGAGAGGCCGGGATGATCTGGCCATAAGCGGCCACAACCAGAGCATCGGGGCGCAGACCCATGATCTGAGCAACGCTCTCCGGTGAACGGATGCGGTCCGGCCGCAGGACGGGCAGCCCGAGCTGCTTCGCCGCCTCTCCGACCGGGCGCGGCGCAGGTCGGCCACGTGAGCCGGGACGGTCGGGCTGGGTGACCACGGCAAGCACCGTGTGGGCCTCAGCGAGCGAGCGTAACGAGGGGACGGCGAAGGTGGCGGTGCCACAGAAGACGATGCGCATCACAGTGCTGTCGCGACCACGCGGCCGCCTCAGCCGACGAGCTCGCCCTCGAGCACCTCGGCGTCCTCAACCGCATCCCAGCTGCGCAGCGTGCCCTCGATCACCTTGGTGGTGAACAGGATGCCATCCAGGTGGTCGACCTCATGCTGGATGGCTCGAGCCAGCAGGCCATCACCCTTGACCCGGATCTCCTTGCCGTGGCGATTGAGGCCCTTGGCGACCACACGTTGGCACCGGGTCACGTCGCCGATGAGGCCGGGGACGGAGAGGCAGCCCTCGACGCCGGTCTGCTCGCCCTCGCAACGCACCATCTCCGGGTTGGCCACCTGGTAGAGCTGGTTGTCGACCTTGAGCACGATGACGCGCAGGGGCACCCCAACCTGCGGCGCAGCCAGGCCCGCACCGTGCGCCTCGATCATGGTCTCGACCATGTCGTCCATCAGCCTGCGGATGGTGTCGTCCACGCGAGGCACCTTGTTGGCCTTGGTGACCAGGATGGGATCCTCGTCACCGGCAAGGACGATGGGAAGAACTGCCACGGGTCACCTCACGGTCCAGGGTCGACGTCGATGCTCCAGCCACGTCCGCGCGGCAGGTGCGGGAAGGCCTCCTCGATCGCCTCGCCTCGAATCGTGATCTGCCACCGATATTCGCCGCGCAGGCGGTGGAGAAAGGCCGGAGTCGGCCCGAGGACATCCAGGCTCGCCCCGGCGCCGAGTTTATCAGACACCTCCGCGAACGCCCGGCGGGCCTCCAGTTCGGCACGAGCATCCTCACGATGAGTGATCGTGCACACCACCATTCGCGTATACGGCGGGAAGCGCAGAGCGCGTCGCACGCGAATCTCCTCGCGCGCGAACGACAGGTAGTCATGGGTCACGGCGTGGCGCACCGCATAGTGCTCGGGGCTGTAGGTCTGCAGGATGACCCGGGCCGGCTCGTCGCCACGCCCGGCGCGGCCGGCGACCTGGGTGAGCAGTGAGAAGGTCGACTCGCCGCTGCGGTAGTCGGGGAAGTGCAGCGACACGTCGGCGTTGACGATTCCCACCAGACGGACGTTGCCGAGGTCCCATCCCTTGGCCACCATCTGCGTCCCGATCAGACAGTCCGCCTCGTGGTTGGCGAAGCGGTCGTAGATGGTGAAGTACGCATCGCGGCTTGCGGTGGTGTCGCGGTCCATGCGCAGCAGGCGCAGTGAGGGAAAGCGCTCGTGCACCTCGACCTCCAGGCGCTCGGTGCCCATGCCGAGCCCGCGGATGGCGGTGGATCCACAGCTGGGGCAGATGTCCGGGAGCGGTCGCGAGGCACCGCAGTAGTGGCAGTCGCAGCGTCGTCGGTAGGCGTGGTACACGAGCGAGACGCTGCAGCTGTCGCAGCTGAGTGCGTCGCCACAGTTGCGACACACCACCACCGTCGCGGTGCCGCGGCGGTTCAGGAAGAGGATGGACTGCCCTCCGTCCTCGTGGCATTCACGCAGGGCGCGGTCCAGGTCCAGCGAGAGGGGGCTGCGATTGCCCGCGCGCAGCTCCTCACGGAGGTCGACGACCTCGATCGGTGGGAGGGGACGCCCGCTGATGCGCTCGTCGAGAGTGACCAGCTCGAACCCGCCCGTGTGCGCCGCGTAGAACGTCTCCACGCGCGGGGTGGCGCTGCCAAGAACCACCGGCACATCCTCGAGACGACCACGCTCGAGCGCGACATCGACGGCGTGATACCGCGGGATGCGGTCCTGCTTGTACGCGGCCGCGTCCTCCTCGTCAATGACGATGATGCCGAGCCGCGGCAGCGGCGCGAACACCGCGCTGCGCGAGCCCACCACGACGTCGAGGTCGCCGTCGCGCAGGCGCCGCCACTCGCGCGCGCGCTCCGACTCCGTCAGTGCGGAGTGCAGGACTGCGACCCTTCCCGGGAAGCGAGCCGCGAAGCGGCGGATCGTCTGCGGCGTCAACGCGATCTCGGGGACCATGACGATCGCCTGGCGGCCGGCCGCCAGGGCCGCGGCGATCGCGACCAGGTACACCTCCGTCTTGCCCGCCCCGGTGACACCGTGAAGAAGGACGCGGCGATGGGTGCGTGAGGCCACGGCCTCCAACAGCGGCGCCGCCGCGGCTCGCTGGGCGGGCGTGAGCGGCAGCGGCGCTTCGGCGACGGCACCCTCGGGTGCCCGTGTCGCCTCCATCGCTGCCGACGTGGTCCGCGGCCCCCGCTTGCGGCCCCCGGGCCGCGCTGAGCGAACTCCCTTGGGGAGCATGGCGCGGATCACCTCGCCCAGCGGCGCGCAGTAGCGAGCCGCGATCCAGCGCGCCAGGTGCAGCGCCGGCCCGGTGAGGATGGGCGGTTCGTCGAGCACCTCAGAGACGGGGCGTGCTTGCCCGGACGGCAGGGCGTGGTCGCCTCCCACGACGTACCCGATGACCTCACGCGTCCCGAACGGCACCATCACGCGGGCGCCCACGACGGCGACGGCGACCATGTCGTCAGGGACTGCGTAGGTGTACGTGTCCTTGGGCAGGATCGCCCCGGTGTCCGGCGTGACCGCGACGTGGGAGGGGCCTGAGGCGACCGTGGGCGGAG
>JALZAG010000110.1 GCA_030948445.1 Candidatus Dormiibacterota bacterium | reverse complement strand
ATGGTCAGGGCGATGAGGAACATGACGACGAAGGCGGCGATGCCTGTCCTTCGCCCATCTCCCCTGGCGACCGGGCGCATGTGCGTTTGGTTGTCCTCGGATGGCGGGTGCTGGCGTGGGCCGTCCGGTCAGACTGACCGACGTTGGCCGGCGACATCCCGCCTGTACGTGGGCTGGCACGGCATCGTCACCGCCGCTCGACAGGGTGTCGATGAGGCTGTGAGACCGTCCCGGACGTCCCGGGACGCGCAGGTCAGGCATCCAGCCGCATCGGGGTGTGAACGATGCCGTCCTCGACGAAGTCAGGACCGCACCGATGGAAGCCCAGAGCCGAGTACCAGTCCGCCAGCTGGGCCTGGGCGTCGAGACGGACCGGTCGGCCCGAGATCGCCAGCGTTTGACGCATGAGACGTGACGCCAGCCCCCGGCCGCGATGCGCGACCGCGGTGACCACCCGCCCAATCGACGTCGTGCCGTCCGCGCCCGGGTAGACACGCAGGTAGCAGACAACCTCGCCGTCCACCTCGATCCAGGCGTGTTCGGTGGTGGTCAGGACGTCCCGGCCGTCGAGCTCGTGGTAGGTGCAGCCTTGCTCCACGACAAAGGTGTCCAGGCGCAGACGAAGGATGTCATGGAAGGTGCGCGCGTCGAGGTCGGCGAACCGGGCACTGTGCAGCGACGGGCCACTCACTTTGGGGAGGGTATGTCTCCGGCCCAACCGCGAGCCAGCACGACGGCACGCCGAGCTGCCGGTAACGGTCCGCACGAGGGGATGGCCCCCTCACCTCGGAATCTGTACGATCCACCAGCCCATGGAGATTCAGGATGGCCTGGGGCGGACCACGGTCCGGGGCGCGGGCGCGTGCTCGCATCCGGGCGCCGCGGCCCTAATCCCACGGCTCGTCGAGGAATTCAACGCCGCGCCGGACACCCAGACGCTGGTGACTCGGCTGCTGCAGCACGCCGTGACGGAAACGAGGTCCGACCGCGGGGTGGTCTCCTGGATCGACGGCAACGAGATGATCGTCGCCGGTTGTCACGACCCGTTCGGCGAGCCGGTTGCCACCGGAAGCCGCTGGCCTCTGGCCGGTGAGCAGGTCAGCGCGGTGGCGCTCGCCGAAGGGCGGCCCGAGGCTGGAACCCTTGATGAGTCGGTGATGGACATGCCCGAGGTCAGCGGCGCGCTGGGGCAGACGTACGCTGGCATCAAGCATCTCCTGGTTGCGCCGGTCGCGGTGGCCGGCGAGTACACGGCGATCCTGTGCGTGAGCCGCAGACGTGCCGAGACGTTCAGCGCGGAGGACGGTGAGGCCCTCGACCTCATCGCCCAGGCGGCCGCCCAACCCCTGCGCGCCGCCCGGTTGAGCGACCTGCTCGACGCCGCGCTGGCTGAGCTGGACGAACAGCTCAGCGGCCTGGAGTCCGTGGAGCGCGTCAAGACCGACGTCCTCCGCCTCGCGTCGCATGAACTGCGCAGCCCGCTCACCGTGCTCAACGGGTACATCTCATTGATTCGCGGCGGCTTCTTCGGCGACCTTCCGGCACCGATCGACGAGGTCATGAAGATCCTGGAGCGACGAACGGGCGAGATGAACGGCCTGGTGAACGACATGCTCGTGGCCGCGCGCGTCGAGGACGGCGCGGCCGCCGCCAAGCCGCAGACCGTGGACGTGCGCTCACTGGTTCGCGAGGCGGCGGACTCCGTGGCACTACGCGCGTCGGCGCAGCACCGTCTGCGCGTCGAGCTGCCCGATGAACCGCTGTTCGCCGAGGTCGACCCCGAGAGGGTCGTGCTTGCGCTGCGTAACATCATCGACAACGCCGTCAAGTACTCCCCGGGTGGGGGAGAGGTGGTGTGCCAGGTCGCGGACGTCGGGCAGGTGGCGAGCGTCCGCGTCGCCGACCACGGGTTGGGAATCGCTCCCGAGGACCGCGACAAGCTCTTCACTCGGTTCGGTCGGGTGGTGACCTCCGCGAACTCTCACATTCCCGGGATCGGGCTGGGCCTCTACTTCACCCGCGAGGTCGCCCGCCGTCACGGCGGCGACGTTGCCCTGGTCGCTGGCGAGGGACCGGGGAGCGTCTTTGAGCTGACGCTGCCGCTCGTTCAGTAGCCCCGGTTCACACCCGTCGCAGCACGATCAACGAACGCGCCACCACGTGGAGAGCGTCAGACGACTCGACGGTACGCATCGGATCGTGCGCTGCGGGATCGCCGGTGTCGAGGATCACCTCCCAGTGATCGCCCCAGCCGCGGGGCAGGTGCCAGGACATGTCCTCGTGGTGGGAGTGAATGATGATCAGCAGGGTGTCGCCGCGGATCGCCTGGCCATCCTCGGTGTGGTCAGGGATCTCGTCACCGTTGAGAAGCATCGCGAGCGAGCGGCGCGATTCGTCGTCCCACTCGGCCTCGGTCATCTCGGTGCCCTCGTCGTCGAACCAGGCCACGTCCTTGCGACGCTGGCCGCGGCCCACCTGGCCCTCAAAGAAGCGCTGCCGGCGCAGGACGGGCTGCTCGCCCCGCAGGCGGATCACACGTTTGGTGAACTCCAGCAATGACTCATCGACGTTCGACCAATCCAGCCACGAGATTTCGTTGTCCTGGCAGTACGCGTTGTTGTTCCCCTGTTGGGTGCGCCCGATCTCGTCGCCGGCCACGAGCATGGGACATCCCTGCGACAGCAGCACCGACGCGATGAGGTTGCGCTGCTGACGGGCGCGTAGCGCGAGCACCTCGGGGTCGTCAGTCTCGCCCTCGACGCCGCAGTTCCAGGCGCGGTTGTCGTCGGCACCGTCACGACCGTCCTCACCGTTGGCATCGTTGTGCTTCTCGTTGTACGAGACCAGGTCACGCAGCGTGAAGCCGTCGTGCGCAGTGACGAAGTTGATGCTGCTGAACGGCGAGCGGCCGTCGTCCCGGTACAGATCGCTGCTGCCGGTCAGCCGGTAGGCGAGCTCGCCGACGCCGGCGATCTGACCACGCCAGTAGTCACGCAGGCAGTCGCGGTACTTCCCGTTCCACTCTGCCCATCGCACCGGGAAGTTGCCCACCTGGTAACCGCCTTCACCAACGTCCCAGGGTTCGGCGATCAGCTTGACGTGAGCGAGGGTCGGGTCCTGGTGGATGATGTCGAAGAAAGCCGAGAGCTTGTCGACGTCATAGAACTGGCGCGCCAGGGCAGACGCGAGGTCGAAGCGGAACCCGTCGACGTGCATCTCGCTGACCCAATAGCGGAGCGAGTCCATGATCATCTGCAGCGTCGCAGGAGAACCGGCATTGAGGCTGTTGCCGGTTCCGGTCACGTCCATGTAGAAGCGCCGGCTCTCCTCGACGAGACGATAGTAGGAGCGGTTGTCGATCCCCTTGAAGCACAGCGTGGGACCGAGCTCATTACCCTCCGCGGTGTGATTGTAGACGACGTCGAGGATCACCTCGAGCCCCGCTGCGTGCAGCGCTTTGACCATCGATTTGAACTCGCTGACCTGTTCGCCGTTCTGGCCCGCGCTCGAGTAGCGACTCGCAGGAGCGAAGTACCCGATGCTGTCGTATCCCCAGTAGTTGGTGAGGCCGTGGTCCACCAGGCGCTGGGGGTCAACGAAGTGGTGCACGGGCATGAGCTCAACCGAGGTGATGCCGAGCTTGGTGAAGTGCTCGATGGCGGCGGGGTGGGCCAGCCCGGCGTAGGTGCCCCGCAGGTTCTCGGGAACATCGGGGCGGCGCATGGTGAACCCGCGCACGTGGGTCTCATAGATGATCGTGTCGCTCCAGGCCACGTCGGGTCGATGTTCGCCACTCCAGTCGAAGGTGTCATCGACTACGACGCTGTGGGGCATCTGCCGCGCGGAATCGAGGTCGCTGACCTCGTCGTCGCCCTCCCCGAACACGTACCCGAACACCTCGGGGCCCCACTGCACCGATCCAGAGATGGCGCGGGCGTAGGGGTCGAGGAGGAGCTTGTTGTGGTTATGACGCAGCCCCAATTCAGCGTCGTATTTCCCGTGGACGCGGAAGCCATAGCGTGCGCCGGGCCCGAGGCGCGGGACGAACCCATGCCACACCAGGTCGGTCTGCTCGGCAAGGTCGTAGACGGCCAGCATCGCACCGGACTCGTCGAGGAGGACGAGTTCCACCGCCTCGGCCTCCGACGCGTACAACGCGAAGTTGGTGCCGTCGGCGCGCACCGTTGCACCAAGGGGGTACGCGCGGCCCGGCCACGCGGGGATGTTCCCCACCGTCACCCAGCCCTCTCCAGCAGAGCCACCGGAAAGTCGGCGAGCAGGTCGCGCAGCGCGAGGCGGCCGGTGGCGGGTGCACCGTCACAGATGTTGCGCCAGTTGCCATCGGGCAGCGAGATCATGGTGTCTCCCCATTGCCCCCTGCGCGCGAGGGGGCGGCGTTGTGCGATCGCGATCACCGCTGCGGGGACACCCCGGATGAAGGCGATGACATCATCGGCAAAGTCGCCCTCGGCGCGCACTGGGGCGTAGGCGCCCATTTCGCCGAAGGCCTCGGGCTGGCGCGCGCGCAGGGCAAGGGCATCGCGGATCAGCAGGAGCTTTGCGGCACCGCTATCCCGGTCGGCGGCCCATGGGGCGGCCGCAGGCTGGCCGGCTCCACGCGTCAGAAGTGCCCGGCGCAGCTCGTAGTCGACGGCGCGGCGGTTGTCGGGGTCGACCAGGCTGAGGTCCCACAGCTCCGACCCTTGGTAGACGTCCGGGACCCCGGGGGAAGTCAGCTTGAGCATAGTGGTGCTCAGCGAGTTGACCCGGCCCCAATCCACCAGGGTGCCGACGAAGCCCTCGAGGTCGCCGACGAAGCGCGCGTCGGCGAGCACATCGCGAACGAACGCGGCGAGTGCGGCGTCGTACGCGTCGTCGGGTTGCAACCAGCTGGTTTCCTGCTTGGCCTCGTGAGCCGCCTTCTCCATGTATGTCGTCGCGCGCTCGGTGGTCAGCGGCCACGCGCCGACCAGCGTCTGGTAGAGGAGGTACTCCATGGAACCACCGGGCAGGTCGTGGTGCCGGTGCACCTGGTTCATGGCGCGCCATCGACGGACCGCAGCGGCCCACTCCACGGGGATCTCGCTCAGCAGGTCGATGCGACAGCGGACGTCCTCGCTGCGCTTGGTGTCGTGCGTGGAGGTCGCCAGCAGAGCGGCAGGCCGCTCACGTTGGTTGCGCGAGTTGCGTGCGTGGAACTCGTCGACGCCCATCCCAAA
>JALZAG010000003.1 GCA_030948445.1 Candidatus Dormiibacterota bacterium | reverse complement strand
CGCGCGCCCGCGCCGCCGACGTAGCGGTAGAGGTCGAGCCCGAGGTCGTCGGCACCCGCACGCGCGCAGGCCAGCGAGACGCCGAGGATCGCGTTGGCGCCGAGCCGGCCCTTGTTCGGGGTGCCGTCGAGCGCCACCAACCTCTCGTCAACGGATCGTTGATCGCCGACGTCGATCCCAGCAAGCGCTGGGCTGATCACCTCAACAATGTTTCGCACCGCGGTCAGCACACCCTTGCCGCCATACCGCGCCTGGTCGCCGTCACGGAGCTCCACCGCCTCATGGGCGCCGGTGCTCGCGCCGCTGGGAACGCGCGCCACTCCCACCACGCCGTCGGAGAGGTGCGCTCGGACCTCCAGCGTCGGGTTGCCGCGCGAGTCCAGCACTTCGAGCGCATCGAGGTCGACGAGCGCGGCCGTACCCGCGGCGCTCGCGCTCACAGCGGCACGGCCCGGACCACCAGGCTCCGCCCCAGCTTGTCGTGCCAGCCCTGCCTGCGCTGGTCCCACGCCGCCGACACCAACCCGATGAGCGCGATCAGCCCACTCAGGGAGCCCACGGTCGGGATCACTCCGAGGACGTCGGGTCCCCAGAAGATCGCTGCCCGCAGGTAGGCGCGTCCGAGGGGCAGCCGGCCGCCGTCCTCCGCGCGCACCACGAATGTCCCCATGGCGCGCTGGCCGAGAGTCCGCCCTTGCCACGCCACGAGCCCACCGAAGTACACGGCGCTGATGACGGCCCCGACCAGCCCAATGAGGAGGAATCGGGTGGACAGGCTGGCGGGCAGCGTCGCCGCCGCGTGGCCCGCCGCGGGTGGATGGTCTCGGTAGAACTGCGCGATCGGGATGTACACGAACGGGATGGTGAGCGGAGCCTCGATGACGAACAGGATGATGCGGTCGAGCACGTACCCGAGGGCACGCCAGCCGAACCCCGCATACGCCAGCCCGGGGGCTGGACCAGGTCGCTGCAGCGCCGGCACGGTGGGCGCCGCGATTGGGTATGCCGCCGGGCTCGGGTAGGCGGGCGTCCCAGACTGCACGGGTTCGGGGACCGACACCCTGTCGTCCGGCGGGGTTGGAGGCTGCTCGCTCATCTCATCCCATCTCCGTGGCCACCTCGTCCCATAGGCGAGCGAGCACGCGGATGCCCATCGCGTAGTGGTCGAGGTCAAACTTCTCGTTGGGTGCGTGGATCTGATCGTCCGGCAGACCCGTGCCGACCAGCACCGTTTGGAGCCCGAGCACCCGCTGGAACACCTCGACCGGCGGGATCGATCCGCCCTCGCGGATGATCACCGGCTCCAGACCGAACACCGCGCTCATAGCGCGCGACGCGGCACGAACGGCCGGGTGGTCAGCGGGCGTGATCACCGGACTACCGCCCCCGCGGGCGGTTACCTCAGTGGTCACCCCTGCCGGAGTGGCCGCCACCAGGGCATCAGCGACCAGCTCGGCGATCACCTCCGGTTTCTGGTTGGGAACCAGCCGGCAGGTGACCTTCGCCCCGGCGTGCGCCGGCACGATGGTCTTGGCCCCCGGGCCCTGGTAGCCGCCCCAGATGCCATTGATCTCCAGGGTGGGCCGGACCCAGCGGCGCTCCAGCACCGACCATCCCTCCTCCCCCACTGTCGCCGAGATACCCCCCGCGGTCTGGCGGAACGCCTCCTCGTCGAAGGGAAGCGAACGGTATGCCGCCCGTTCGGCGGCGGTCGGGTCGACGACGTCGTCGTAGAACCCAGGCACGGTCACTCGTCCGGTGGCCGGGTCCTTCAGGGATGCGAGCATCCTGGCGAGGGCCTCGACGGGGTTCTGCACGACGCCGCCGAACATCCCTGAGTGGAGATCGAGCGAGGGACCGCGCACCTCCACCTCGACGCCCGCCAGTCCTCGCAGCCCGACCGTGAGCGACGGCACGCCGCGGGCGAAGATGCCGGTGTCCGAAACCACCGCGACGTCGGCGCCCAGTCGATCGCCGAGGTCCTCGACGAGCTGTTCGAAGTTGCGCGAGCCCACCTCCTCTTCCCCCTCGACGAGCAGGCGCAGGTTGACCGGGAGTTCTCCGCGTGCGCGCAGGTGCGCCTCGACCGCCTTGAGGTGCATGAACACCTGGCCCTTGTCGTCAACAGCGCCGCGCGCATGCAGCCGGCCATCACGCACCTGGGGCTCGAACGGCGGTGACACCCACTCGTCGAGAGGATCGACCGGTTGGACGTCGTGGTGCCCGTACACCAGCACCGTCGGCAGCGCTGGGTCGACCATCCGCTCCGCATACACCGCGGGGTGTCCGTCGGTCTCCACCACCTCCGCCGTGGTGAATCCCGCCTCTCGGGCTGCGGCGGCGAGATGCTCGGCGTTCCGACGCACATCGCCAGCGTGCTCCGGCTGCGCCGAGATGCTGGGGATGCGAAGGAACTCGATCAACTCATCGACAAAACGCTGCTGGTTGGCGGTGCAGTAGTCATCGAGGTCGTGGCCCACGCCGGCCAGCGTAGCGGGGAGGTGGTCGCCGCCGCCCACCCCCGCCACGCACCGACCGCAGTGCGCCGCGGGGGGCGCGTCGTCGGGTGCCCCGCTGGCAGAATGGTGCATGTGGGACGTTCTCTCGGCGTCGTGGTCGTGGGGTGGGCGTCGGGGTTCCTGATCGCGATCGCCTGGGGCGCCACCCGGGCGAACAATCCCCGGCTGGCCTCGACCCTGTCTGGGTGGGCGATCGCTGGCATGGTCGTGACCGGCCTTCTCCTTCTCTCCATTGCCGTCAGCGATCGCTCCGAGGCGCGCCGTGCAACCCGCACCGCCGCGAGAGCGCAACGCGAGACGGAGAGGGCGGCCACGGAGGCGAGAGCCCTGGAGCGGCGGAGCGCAGCGCGGCTCACCGCGCTCGAGGCGCGTCTGGCCCGCGAGCAGGAGGAGTTGGAAGCGGCCATCGCTTTCCTAGCGGCGGCCGAGCTAGCCGCCACCGGTCACGTCGGCCGCAGCATCGTCGATCTCGTTCCCGATCCAGACGCCGCCCAGCTCGAGCCGATGCTCCGCCAGGAGGTGGTGGACGCGGTCGCCGAGCTCGTCGGGAAGGTGGATCCCGTCGAGACCGCAGCCCTTGCCGGCGAGTTGGAGGCCCTGCTCGAGAAGGCTCACTAGGCCTGATCCGTGCACTGGCGGCGATTCCGTTGTACGGTTTCGCTCAGCGAGGTCTCTCCGTCTACTCCACGTCCTTCCAGGAGATCCCCATGGCTCTGCACGCCACCCCTCCGGGGTCCATCGAGGCCACCCGCGAGCGCATCGTCGAGCTGGTTGGCAACGGGCCAAGCGCGCGCCGTGCGCCCGCGAGCCAGGACGACACTCCCGTGGTCCTGGCCCTCCAACTCCAAGCCATCGACACCTTCGTTGAGATGATCCGCCTGCGAACAGAGCTCGCCGACCGCGACCGTCGCATCGCCGCTCTGCGGGTGGGCCTGCGGACCTGGCGCGAGCGGGCGGGACTGGAACAGGCGGGGCGGCGCGGCGACGCCATCGAGGCGCGTGACCGCGAACGCGAGATCATCAGCCTCCTCCACCAGCAGATGCAGGTGGCAGACGCGGCCACCGCCGAGCTTGAGCGACTCCGCGGCCTTCGATGGTGGCGCCGCCTCAGGGGCTGATCAGCTCGCGCCGAGCTACTTGGAGAGCAGGCTCGCCACCACGTTGATGGTGATCGCCACCACCACGACGCCGAAGAGGTACGAGAGCAGCGCGTGGCGGACTGCGGCGCGACGGATCGTCATCGCGGTGAGGTCCGTGTCGGAGACCTGGAAGGTCATGCCGATGGTGAGCGCGACGTACAGGAAGTCGCCGTAGCTCGGCATGTAGTGGCCAGCGTGGAAATCGATCCCGCCATTCTGCGTGTAGAACAGCCGCGCGTAGCGCAGCATGTACACCGCGTGGACAGATGCCCACGACAGCACCACGCTGGCCACCGCCATGGCGGCGATCACGGTGTGAGCCGCGCCGGTGCTGCTCGCCGCCTGCAGGAGCGCGAACACCACCCCCACGAGGCTGGCCACGCTCGCGCCCACCAGGATCGCGTCCGCGGCGACCCGCGAATCGTCCTCCTTTGTGGCCTGGGCTTTGGTGGCCTCGCTATCGTCGTTCCTGGTCCTGGCCCATACCATGATCAGGAACGTTAGAGCGGTGGCATCCCAGCCGACGAGCACGGCGAACTGCCACTTTGACAACAGCAGGACGGGAACGAAGGCGACCACCCCAACGGCACCACAGATGGCAAGACGGCTGCGAGCTTCCATCGGCCACTTGTACGCGGCGCGGTCCTGCGCTGTCCAGTCCACTGGCGGGCAACGGCCGGTGAGACACAGGTGGTAGAAGGGCCGTCATGAACATCATCGGTGCCGCGGACGAGAAGTTGGGCGACGCCATCGAGGACCTCGAGCGCCGCCACCACGCCCGCCGACTGTCCCGAATCGGGTGGGCGCACGCCCTGCGTGGCGAGGGTACCGGGTGGGGCTTCGGGGGCGCGGCAGTCCGCGACGGCAACCACGTCGAGGTCCTCATCGACGGCTCGGCCGCGCTTCCGGCCATCGCCGGGGCCGTGCGCGCGGCCAAGACGTCGGTGCACGTCGCTGGCTGGGCCATCAGCCCGGACTTCGCCATGGTGCGGGAGCCAGGCGTTGTCACCGTCCGCGACCTTTTCGCCGAGGCCGCCGAGCGGGTCGACGTTCGCGTCCTCATCTGGGCTGGAGCGCCCCTCCGCCTGTTCCACCCGAGCCGGAGCGAAGCCAGGTCGGCCCTCGATGCTCTGCTCGAGGGGACGAGCATCCGAGGGGCCCTGGACAGCCACAACCGCCCCATGCACTGCCACCACGAGAAGCTCGTGATCATCGACGGCGCCATCGCCTTCGTTGGCGGCATCGACCTCACTTCCATGGCCGGCGATCGGTACGACGGACCTCACGGCGAGCGCGACGCCCTGGGCTGGCACGACGCAGCGGCGTGTCTCCGTGGACCCGCTGTCGCTGACGTGGCCGCGCACTTCGCGATGCGATGGGAGGTGACCACGGGTGAGCGCGTCGAACCGTCCGCCCCACCACCGGTCGCTGGGACGAGCAGTGTTCAGGTGGTGAGAACGGTTCCGGAGAAGACCTATCCGCCGCTGAAGAACGGCGAGTTCACCATCCTGCAGACGTACATCGGGGCGCTGCGTGCCGCCCGTCAGCTCATCTACATCGAGAACCAGTTCCTCTGGAGCGCCGAGGTGGTCGCCGTCCTCCGCCGGAAGCTGCTCGCACCGCCCACCGACGAGTTCCGGCTCTGCGTGGTGCTACCGCTGCGGCCCAACAATGGCAACGACGACACGCGGGGGCAGCTGGGCGTCCTCATGGAGGCGGACCGCCGCCAGCGACTCCTGGTCGGCACCATCGGCCCTCCCGGTCGGCAGCAACCGGCCGTCTATGTGCACGCCAAGGTCGCGGTGATCGACGACCACTGGCTCACCGTCGGTTCCGCGAACCTCAATGAGCACTCACTATTCAACGACACCGAGGTGAACATCGTCACCGACGATCCCGGCCTGGCGGTCAGCGTCCGTGAGCGGCTGTGGACGGAGCACATCGGTCGGGACTGCACCGGTGTCGATCCGCTCCGGGTCATCGACGAGTGGTGGCGACCGCTGGTCCGCGAGGGCGCCGCGAGCCCGGTGGCGCTCCGAAGGTTGCCGAGCGCCTCACGCCGCTCGGCCCGATTGCTCGGGCCGCTGAAGGGACTGTTCGTGGACGGCTGACCAGGTCAGTCGTCGGCGCTACGCGCCACCCGTGCTGGGCACGCCTGGGATCAGCGGCTTGGACGGCGTCGGCGTGGGCTTGGCCTTGGGAGTGCTCGAGGTGGTTGTCGACCGTGCGGGGACAAAGGTGCACCCCGGCGACGGAGCGGTGATCACGTTGCTGTCGAGCGTGACCGATCCATTCCTCGCCAGCGCGCGACCGCCGTCGAGGCCGCCGCCCACGCCGATGGTTGCGCCGGTGGTCATGGTGATGCTGGTCAGAGCCAGGACGTTGCCCTGGAAGTCGGTAGCTGTCCCGAACGTGGCCGAGCTGGTCACCTGCCAGAACACGGCGCAGCCACCAGCTCCGTTGATGAGGCGCACGCGCGAGGCGCTTGCAGTGGTCAGCGTCGAGCCGATCTGGAAGATGAAGGTGGCGTCGGTGCTTCCCTGGCCATCGAGGGTCAGTGTGCCGGTCAGCTGTGCCGATGAGGCAAAGCGGTAGACGCCTGGCACGAGTGTCAACCCGCCGAGATCCTGGCCGGTGAGGTCGGTGAACGGCGTGGCGCCTGCAGCGTCGTTGTAGGTCGTGATCAGGTCGGTCTGAGCACTGATGGCATTGGCGTCATTGAAATCCTCGGTACCGTTGACGACGCCGGGGAGGAAGCCTGTCACCGAGCTCTGGTCGTTCGGACTGATCGCGAGATTGCCGTTGATGACTGTCGGACCCGTGTTGGTGATTGCCTGACCGCCCATCACGACATAGTTGCCCGCGCTGAGCAACCGGGGCTGGACGACGGCGGCCGTGCCGGTCATTGGCCATACGGCGAGGACAGCGACGGGGATGGCCGCTAGGGCGGCGATGCTCCCGAGGAAGCGCGACGAGACTCTTTTCTGCATGGTGGGGGTGCCTTTCCGACGATGTGGGCCGGCACCTGACAATCATGTCCCCGCTCGTTGGCAGGGCACCAGCAATGCCTTGATATTGCACCCAATTCGGACGACGGACTCGTCCGAGGGTGACACGTGTGTGACGAGTGCGCCGTCGGGCGAGACGTGCCTATGCGATCTGATCAGCAGCCGCCGGCTGCCGGTTCATTCAGCGACGAGCACCGCTCCCCGACGACGACGGCGGACGCCCACGCCGACCATGACCGCACCGCCGGCCAGTGGCAGAAGCAAAGCTAGGGGCACCTCGGGTGTCACCAGAGCCGCACCGCAGGTGCCCGTGCCGATGATTGACGGGCCGTCGACCTGGTTTCGGCCCAAGATCCCGCTGACTAGAGCCCGATGCCCCAATGTCGACAGCATCCTGCGTGGAGCGACGGCCGCAGACGTTCCGGCGGTGCTCCTATTCGGTACTGATCTTGTCGAGCCTCTCCAGGCTTGCCGTCATGGACTCACGCACCGAATTGGTCCCGTTGATCCACGCCCCACCATCATTGAGGAGCTCCTCCGACAAGGGGCCGCAGTCAAAGACCTCGGTGACGACGGTGGCGTCGCCGCCGTCCGGTGTGAGAATGTAGCCCCAGCGGTAGCCCGCAGGAATGCCGACCTTGGATGGATCATTGCCCTCAGCCCGAGAAGGGTCTCCGGGAGCCGGCTCCCAAAATATGCGCCGATCTGGCTCGAACTCCACCACATAGTTGAGCATGAGGTAGTCGTCGCCGAGCCGATTCATCCTCATGGTGAAGGTGTCGCCGACCCCGGATATGGGGCGATCGATGAGGGCTCCCCGCACCATGTCGGACCCGTCGAAATCCATGTGGCGTTGCGGGTTTGCCAGGAACTCGAAGATGACGGCAGCCGGTGCTTCGATCCTGCGTGACACTTCGACCAGATGGTTTTTCGCTTGCACGTTCAGTGCTCCATATGAGGCGCCAAAAGGGACGCCAGATGCAACGGGGTCGCCGTTCGATATTCGCTCGGCGCCATGCTCCCGACCGGCCAGCGGTTGTAGAGCGGGTGGGCGTTTCATGTATTGCGACGCCGCAGTTTGTCAGCCACATCTTCCACTGCGTCCGCCACCTCGTTGAGCGGTATCGACCGCCGGGGCCGGGACGGGGCACCTCCTCGGAACACCCGCCCCGAACCGTGGGAGGCGTGCTCAGTCGGCGCGGAGCGAGAGGGATTCGAACCCTCGATCCGAGTTGCCCCGGATACCGCATTTCCAGTGCGGCGCCCTCGACCGGACTAGGCGATCGCTCCGTCCCGGATTGTACCGGCCCCCTCCGACCCTCCCGGCAGCGGGGATCTCTTAACCCAGTCTTCTTTCAGGAGTAGGGACCGGATTCGTAGACTGCCGGTCGTGGAGGGGAAACCGAGCCGGAGAGACGTCCTCAAGGTGGGCGCCGGTGCGGCTGCCGGGGGCGTGTTGGCGTCGAGTGGGCTGTCGCCCGCCCTGCTGCGCGCCCTTGCCGCCACGCAGCCGACGTGCGGCAGCCTCAGCGATGTGAAGA
>JALZAG010000288.1 GCA_030948445.1 Candidatus Dormiibacterota bacterium | reverse complement strand
TGTACTTCCACCCCGACGACCTCACCGTCCCGGAGCGATACCGGGGCATCGGCGTGCGCATCGAGGACGATGTGCTGGTCACCGAGGACGGCTTCCGCAACCTCTCCGACGCGCTGCCGCGCGACCCCGACGACATCGAGACCTGGATCAGCAGGCTGTCAGCGAACCGCTGAGTCGCTCAGGGGCGGCCGACGCGCTGTTGCGCGTAGAAGCGGCGCCAGATCAGCCGGTGGATCGGGATCCAGCGGGGTATGTCGCGCAGCCCTGGAATGAACGGCACGAACACCAGCGCAAGGCTGAGAACGCCCATGGTCAACACCACCAGCAGGTCGACGTTCGCAGAGGTGTTGTACGGCGGGATCTGGTACCACATCTGGAAGAGCCACAGCCACGCCTGGCCGGGGTAGCGCCCGGTCTCGTTCATGACGCCCCATTGGGTGCCCAGCAACTTCTGCTGCTCGGCGAGGCCGGAGAGATGACCGCCGTCACCCATGAACAGCAGAGGAGCCGTGTAATCGGTCTGGTAGAAGGTGCTCGTGCCCGCGAGCAGGAGCCCGTCCAGCCCGCCACTGCGTGCCACGGCAAGCTCGCTGCTCATGAGCGTGGGTACCGGCCCGTAGTCACCGTCGGGAACGGTCACGGTGGTGCCGTCGGTGGTGGCGCTGCCCAGCGCGGTGGTGTACGCGGTGAGCCATGCAGTCTGCTTGTCAGCCGTTCCGCTGGTGAACGCGGTGAGCGCGGATGCGAGGGGGGCGTCGCCCACCGATGCCTTCTTGAGCGGGTCGAGCACGAACTGGTTGACGCTGTCCACCGGCTGATGCACTCCGAGCCATTCCTCCGGGTGCAGGATCCACCAACTCTGGATCGAGGCCGTGCCGCTGTTGTACGGCGGCCCGTACTGGGCGCTGAGGCTGGCGCCGGCCAGCTCGTCGGTGGCGGTGGTGACGAAATCGACGGGGTCCTCCTGCGCCCAGCGCTGGATGGTGTCCGGCTTGACGTCGGGGGATGAGAGCACGGCCGACAGACCGACGACGAGGACGGTGATCACCGCCATGGCGACCGCCAGCTCCTTGAGCAGGTCGTAGCGGACGGTGCCAAAGCGAGCCGGATCGGGCCCCGGACGCGAGCGCATCCTCATGACCGCGTGCTCACCGCGGCTGCTTCACTCGATACGTCGCTCTCGGTTGCGCCGAGTGGGGCGACGATGCCGCGCAGCCGCACCTGGATGACGTGCAACACCACCAGCAGCGTCACCGCGATGGGCAGGAGCATCACGTGCAGCCCGTACATCTGCCCGAAGTTGAGCGGGTTGAAGAAGGCGCCGGCCCCGGTGGCGTTGATGGCGTCCTTGGCGTTGACCGCGATCCACTGCGCGTCGAGGTTCTGCTGCGAGATGTACCCGGTGAACGCGGTGACGATGCTGATGAGGAAGATGACCGCGCCAACCATCCACGTGGGTGCGCGGCCGTCACGCCAGCTCGCTGCCCAGTACTGGCCCCACAGGTGCAGGACCATGAAGATGAAGAAGAGCTGCACGCTCCAGAAGTGAAGGCTGTTGACGAAGCGTCCGCTGGTGGAGACATGCCACCACGTCGGCCCGAAGAAGGCGAGGACGACGCCACTCAGGACCACCCACACCAGCGCGGCGATGGTCACGACCCCGAACACGTACACCCACGAGCCGATGTAGTACGGCTGGCGGGTGGGCAGGAGCTTGTGGATGGGAAGCCGTCGCTGCAGCCACCCCGCAACGGCGCCGGTCCAGCCGCCCTGGTCGTCGACGGGTTCGCCCGTGGGCTCCACCGCGCTCATCGGCCCGTGTCTCCCTTGTCACGCGGAGCCGAGTGGCCGGGAAAGGGCAGCACCAGCGCCAGGACGAAGAGGAGGAGCATCACGCCGATGACCACCAGGTTGGGCAGTGAGATCTGAAGGAACCCCCACTGGTAGTAGGGCGCCGGTCCGTCCATGGTTTCCCCTCTCTGTGTCGGGCGACGCAGAAATGGCGGTCGCGTCAACAAGAGAATGCCGCGATCGGCATGCAGGGGCCAGTGCCATTGGTCCCGCCCCCTGGTGGTGATGTTGGCCCCACCTGGTGTGCCCCGTCCGTCCGCTATCAGACCAAGGGCAATGACGTGACGTACGCCGGGACCTTCGCCTCTGGAGCAGCCGGCACGAGTGCTGCCACCCTTGTGCGAGGGCAATGCGCCAACCTGGTTCGGTCGAGATCAGCAGAAGGAGTCCACATGATGGTCGCAAGAAGCGTCCGGGCCAGCATCGAGCTGCCCGACGGGCGCGGAACTCTGCGCTGCCACGGGCCGATGTCCGAGGGACTGTGTCCGCTTGCTGCCGCTGACGGCAGCGTGCCCTGCGCGGGTGGACGGGTTCTGGCGCTGCGTGGGACATGGGCAGACGGCACGTGGCTCGCTGCACCTGGCGACGCCGGTCCGCATTGCCCGCTCGCCGGGCTGGTGTCGATCGCGCCAGCTCCCTGGGACTGACGCACGCACCTGCACCGCCGCCATCGTTCCGGGCCGTCGGTCAGAGGTTGTCACCCATCCAGGTAAGCACCGCGCCGGGCGGCGTGACCGCCAAGGTGAGGTGGATGACGTTGCCGTCATGGCGCGTCTTGGTCACCGTCACCGCGCCAGGCGTGTGCAGGAAGACGTCGAGCATGGCTCGGTTGTCAGCGTAGGTGTCGGCAACGAAGTAACGGATGCCGTCGTCCCATCCGATCCGGGCGAGGAGGATGAACAACTCGGTACCGATGCCGTGGCCCTGGTAGCCGTCCTGCACGACAAAGGCAACCTCGGCCGCGCCACTGCCCAGACGGATCGAACGGCCAACACCGACGATCTGCTGGTCGAACACCGCCACCAGCGCGTGCTGGCCGGGACCGAGGTCGGCAAAGCGTCGAGCCTCGACGGCTGAGAGGCACGGATGGGCCCCGAAGAATCGGTTGCGGACGGTGTCAGCGGACAGCCGACCGTGAAAGGCTTGAAGGGCTGTCGCATCGTCCGCGCGAATGCCGCGAACCACGAGCCCTGGCAGGCTGGCGCGACGATCCACTACGGAACGGGCGCTGACACTCATGGTCGATGACGGTGTGGCGCAGCGCGGAGGCAACCGGTGTCCACCTCCGCGCCTGACGTCAGTGCGCCGCTGGCGCCCGGCGGTCGAGATGGGTCAGGTATAGAACCGCGCGCGACGTTCCCAGGGCTGTGGCGTAGGCCAGCGCACCCACCGCTGCCACCGCGAACCCGACCGCGACGAGTGGTGCCTCTTCGATCAAGTGCATCTGCTTGTTGTTGCGCATGGCTGTTCCTCCAGTTGTCGCTCTGCCGGGTTCTTCCGGTCTATCACCATGGTCGGCTGATCCGCGGCCTGCGACCAGAGCCAAACGTCACCACCCCCCATGGGCCGTGAGACCTGGAC
>JALZAG010000268.1 GCA_030948445.1 Candidatus Dormiibacterota bacterium | reverse complement strand
CCACCGTGCGCGTGCCCGCCAGCGTCGCCAACCTCGGTCCCGGTTTCGACATCCTGGCGCTCGCGCTGCAGGAGCAGAACGAGGTGGTTGCGACCAGCACCGACGACGGCACGGTGTCACTCGAGCTCCAGGGAACCGAGGACGACGAGCAACTCCGCGACGTGGCATACAACCTTGTCGCGCGCGCCTACGTGGAGGCTTGCAGCCGTTTGGAGATCCCCGACGCTGCGCGCGGTGTGCACCTGCGCTGCACCAATGCAATCCCCGTCGCCCGTGGCCTCGGGTCGAGCGCCGCCGCGACGCTGAGCGGCGTGCTCGTCGCGGCCGCGCTGCATCGCGCGCCATGGGACGAGCACGCCATCCTCGACTGCGCCACGAGCCTCGAGGGCCACGTTGACAACCTCGCCGCAGCGCTGCTCGGTGGGCTGGTCATCTGCGCTCCCGGCGCGTCGGTGCAGCGCATCGACGCACCGGACGAGCTGCACGCGATCGTCTTCGCCCCGAACCAACGACTCGCCACCCGTGAGGCCCGTGAGGCGGTCGCGCAGGAGTTCTCACGCGCGGATGCCATCTTCAACGCCTCGCGCTGTGCGCTGCTGGTGCGCGCGGTGACCCTCGCCGACTGGAGCGCGCTGCGCGAGGCGATGGACGACCACTGGCATCAACGCCAGCGTGCCGCCCTCTTCCCCGCCATGGCCGGACTCATCGAAGCGGCGTACGCGGGCGGGGCGGACGGCGCGTGCCTGGCGGGGGCTGGGCCGTCGGTGCTGGCGCTCGCCGCGCGCGACCCGATGCCGATCGCGGCCGCGATGCAGACAGCGGCAGAGACGATGGGCGTGCCGGGCACGGTCCTCCTGTTCCGGCCACGCAACTTTGGTGCGCGCGTCGAGGTGCGCGCATGAGCGTGGTGGTCCAGAAATATGGCGGCAGCAGTCTCGCCGGGATTGAGCGGCTGCGCGCGGTTGCGGAGCGCGTCGCGGCGACGCGCCAGGCCAGCGAGCGTGTCGTGGTGGTGGTGAGTGCCATGGGCGACACCACCGACGAGCTGACCGCGCTCGCCCACCAGCTCGACGACGATCCCCCGTCGCGGGAGATGGACATGCTGCTGAGCACGGGTGAGACGGTCACGGCGCCGCTGCTGGCGATGGCGCTGCACGCGCGCGGGGTCGACGCGGTGTCGCTCACCGGTCTGCAGGCCGGGATCCGCACCAGCGGCGCCCACCGCAGCGCGCGCATCACCGACATCGTTCCCGAGCGCGTCATCGACCAGCTGGCCGCGGGCAGGGTGGTGATCGTCGCCGGTTTCCAGGGCGCCACCGACCAGCTCGACATCACCACCCTGGGACGCGGCGGATCCGACACCACCGCGGTGGCCCTCGCGGTGGCGCTCGACGCGCTCCAGTGCGAGATCTTCACCGACGTGCCCGGCATCCTCAGCGCCGATCCTCGGGTGGTGCCGGACGCGCGCCCGATGACTGAGATCGGATACGACGAGATGCTCGAGCTCGCATCGGCAGGCGCGACGGTCATGCACCCGCGGGCCGTTGAGATCGGCGAGGCATACTCCATGCCGATCCGGGTGCGCTCCGCATTCGTCGACTCTCCCGGCACACTCATCCACAGGCAGCAAGAGATGGAAGACCGCCCCAAGGTCCGCGGCATCGCCCACGACACCGACGTGGCCAAGGTGACGATGTTCGGCGTGCCCGATCACCCCGGCATCGCGGCTGCCGTGTTCGGGCCGCTCGGTGCGGCGCACATCAACATCGACATCATCGTGCAGAACGTCAGCCACTCCGGACACACCGATCTCTCCTTCACGCTCGCGGAGTCCGACCTGGCACGAGCTCAGCCACTCCTCGACAGCGTGGTCAGCGAGGTTGGGGCCGAGGGCTTCGACGCCGACCGTGACATCGCCAAGGTCACCGTCGTCGGCTCCGGCATCCTCGGCTCGCCCGGTGTCTTTGCGCGGATTTTCCAAACGCTGGCAGACGAGTCGATCAACATCCGCATGATCAGCACCGGCGAGATCCGGTTCACCTGCATCATCGACCGCCCGCGCGTCGAGGACGCGGTGCGAGCCCTGCACCGGGCATTCGAGCTGGAGCTGCTGTGACCGCGCGATGAGCCTGTCGGTGGGCATCGTCGGCCTCCCCAACGCGG
>JALZAG010000263.1 GCA_030948445.1 Candidatus Dormiibacterota bacterium | reverse complement strand
ATGGTGTCGGTGATGTCGACGAACGTGTCGCCCTGCGCCATGGCCATCAGGTAGACCTCCTCGACAGTGTGCGGTTCGAGACCCTCCTGGTCGAGAAGCTCCATGTGTGCAAAGGGGTTGCGCGAGTCCGGGTAGACCGCGCAGAGCGCCGCTTCACCGGCAGCGAGGTGGTCGGGATGACTGCCGAAGATGCGCTGGTAGTTGCGCTCGGGTGACTGTGTCACGACTCGCTGCGGCTTGCGTTGCCGGATCACGCGGCTGATGTCGCGCCGCAGCTCGAGGGTGGGCTGCACCTTGCCGTCCGGGTACCCGAGAAAGGCGATGTCGCTGACCCCAACGACCGCGGCGGCCGCGGTCTGCTCGCGGCGGCGGAGCGCCGCAACCTCGGCGCGGGTGACGCTGCGGTCCGAACCGCCCGCGTCGCCGTCGGTGACGATGCAGTACGACACCTGGCGCCCCTCCGACGTCCAACGCGCAGTGCTGCCGGCACAGCCGAAGTCGCAGTCGTCAGGGTGAGCGACGACGACGAGGATGCTGTCGACGGAATCCGGCTCAGGCACGGTCCCCGATGGTAGCCGAGGGTCCTTGCCCGGCGGTCCTACACTCAGCCGGTGAGGCTACGCCGACCCGCCTGGCTCGGAGCGCTTGTCGCCGCCCTCGCGCTCGCGGGCTGCAACGACGCGGACAACGCCGCCTTCGACTCCGCGTACCACTCCATGAGCTCCGCAGAGGTGACGGTGCGCGGGACCGTCACGGGTGTGCTCCCCGATGCGCCGGCCCGGGCCGATGGCCCGCATCAGCGTTTCGACGTAGTCATCGACGGGGTGACCGTGGAGATCGACCACAACCTGGCGCTGGCCCCGCGCGCCCCGGTCACTGTTGGCGAGACGGTGGTCATCCACGGGCAATTTGAGCCCGACCCGGGCCACCCGGTCATCCACTACACGCACCACGCCACCGGCTCTCATGAGGGTGGCTGGATTCAGGTGAACGGGTCAACGTACGACTGATCCTATGCTGGGCTGATGCGCATCCCCAGCGTCGCCGACGTCACCGCCGCCCTTCGGACGCTGATGCCCGCAGCGAAGGGGCGGCTCCCGATCACCGACACCACACCGGACCCCGGCCTGTTCGGACCGGGGTCGGTCACCTGGCGGGTCATGGCCGAGCCGGTGCTCATGCTCGGTGCAGGCCGCGCTCTGCTGATGCAGGCAGCGCATCCGCTGGTGGCTGAGGGGGCCATCGAGCACAGCACCTACCGCACCGATCCCTACGGACGTTTCGAGCGCACTGTTGCGTGGGTGACCGTGGTCTGCTTTGGGACCACCGCAGAGGCCCGACGCGCATGCCGCGAGGTCAACCGACTGCACGGAGCCGTGGATGGACGGATCCGGCGCGCCCACGCCACCGCCACGATCGGCAGCGGATCGGTCTACAGCGGTCGCGACCCGGAGCTGCTGCGGTGGGTTCTGGCGACCTTCGTGGATACCATGCTGGTGGCCCATGACGCGTTCGTGGGCACCCTCGCGCAGGCCGACCGAGACAGGTTCGTACGTGAGTGGCACGCTGTTGCCACGCTGATGGGAATGCCCACCACCTCCCTGTGGGAGACCCGGGCCGAGCTGAATGCGTACGTCGCCTCCAAGCTCGAGGGCGGAGCGAGCGTCGCAGTTCCCGGGGCAGGCTCACGGTTGGTTGCGGAAACGGTGCTCAACCCTCCGGTGACGTCGGCGGCGATGCGGCCTGCCTGGGCTGTCGTGACCTTCACCACCGTGGGGTTGCTTCCCGCGTCCACCCGGCGTGCGTACGGCATCCGGTGGACGCCCGCGCATACCGCCGCCCACCGGGCCATCTCCCTGTGGCTGCGCACCAGCCGGCCGGCGGTACCGAGGCGGCTCAAGATCTCACCGGTGTACGATCTGGCCCTGGCCCGGGCGGAGGGAAGGCTGCCAGCCGCGGTGGCCCCGGTGCTGGTCTGACGTGCGCGAGCGCGGCGGCCAGTTCACGAATGCGCTAGAATTAAATCTGATAACCGGGTTGTAATGAGCGACCTGGTGGGAAGGGTGTCCATGAGGGGGCTCCCCCGTTGGAGGCGTCAGTGATGGACCCGATTGAGATTCGCGAAGAGCGAGTGGCCACGAATACTGGCGATGTCCCGGTGGTCCCGGCCGCGCCGCCCATCCCTGCCACCGAGGCCGTTCCCGCTGCCCCCGAACGCGGTTTTCCAGTGCACGGCACCGAGGCAGCCCCTGTCACGGAAACCGCGGCCGCACCTGTCGTGCCTGCACCTGTCGTGCCGGGCGCACCGGTCGTGCCCGCCGCACCTGTGGTGCCCGCTGCACCCCTGGTCCCCGCGGTACCTGTGGCAGCGGCACCCGTCGTTGCCGCCCCGGTGGCGCCGGCCGCCGGCACCAGCGTGTACAGCAGCCGCGTTGGGGTGTACCCCGTGGGTTACCGCACCATCCAGCTGATCTGGCTGATCGCGGGTGTCGTCGACATCATCCTGGCGCTCGACTTCATCTTCCGCGCCGCCAATGCCAACAACACAGGCTTTGCCCACTACATCTACCGCCTGGGTGGGTGGCTCGCCGCCCCGTTCAACGGCATCTTCAACAACACCAGTGCCAATGGCACCGTCCTGCGCTGGGGCGACGTGCTCGCCATCGTCATCTACACGGTCGCCGCGTGGATCATCACCAAGCTGGTACGAATCAGCGCCACGCCTCGCACCGGCGTCAACAGCGTCTGACACAGCCCCCTTCCCGAAGGCCCGGCCGTTGCGACGGTCGGGCCTTCTCTCTTGTCACCGCGCTGTCCGCTTGACCGGCGGCGGGCTGCAGGGGCCACAATCGGCCGCGTACAAGCAGCAGGGAGGTCGTGGCATGGATGGCACCGCGGTCGTGGTCACCGGCGCGTCGACAGGCATCGGGAAGGCCACGGCGCTCCACCTCGACTCCCTCGGTCTGCGCGTCTTCGCGGGTGTCCGCCGTGATGAGGACGGCCAGCGGCTGCGTGGCGATTCCAGCGACAGGCTCACGCCCATCACGCTCGACGTCACCAACGCCGACCAGGTTGCCGCGGCCGCGCGCCAAGTCGGCGAGGCGGTGCAGGACTCGCGGCTGGCGGGAATCGTCAACAACGCCGGCATCGCCGTTGCCGGCCCCGTCGAGTTCGTGCCGCTCGACCAATGGCGCACCCAGCTCGAGATCAACGTGCTCGGCGTCGTGTCGATGGTGCAGGCGTTTGCGCCGCTGTTGCGTGAGAGCCGGGGACGGATCGTGACCGTTGGTTCGCTCGGGGGCCGGCTCGCGCAACCCATCGCCGCCCCGTACTGCGCCAGCAAGCACGCGCTCGAGGCGATCAGCGACGCATTGCGCCTCGAACTCCGTCCCTGGGGCATCTCTGTGTCACTGATCCAGCCTGGTGCGGTGAAGACGCCCATCTGGGACAAGGGCTTGCGCGCCGGCGAAGAGCTGTTTCGCAGCGCCCCGCCAGAGGTGCGCAGCCTGTACGGCGCCGCAGTCGACATCGCAACCAAGATGGCGATCCACGAGAACGAGACAGGCGTCGAGCCGGTCCAGGTGGCGCGCGCGATCGAGCACGCGCTGCTCTCGTCGCGGCCGCGCACGCGCTACCCGGTGGGGCGTCAGGCCAGGCTGCTCATCCCGCTGTCGCGCTTCATGCCTGACAGGCTCAAGGATGAGCTGCTACTCCGCGTGAGCGGGTTGCCGCGCACCGCGGACGCCACCGGTAGCGCGTCCAGTCATCGCGCGGAGGCGCCCGCACACGCCTGATCGATTGGACAACCCTGGCCGCAACCGCCAGGATGGGCTGGTGCGACAGCGGCGCGGAACCTTCAGCGGGGTCCGCGGTGTGCCCGTCGCGCATCGCGAGTGGCTGCCGGATGGCGATGCGCGAGGCACGGTCGTCATCGCGCACGGCATCAACGAACACGGGGCTCGGTACGCGTACGTCGCTGAGCGCCTGGTCAAAGACCGGTGGATGGTTGCCGCACCAGACCACCGTGGCCATGGTCTGTCCGGTGGACGCCGCGCCGCCGTGGAGCGCTTCGATGACTGGATCACCGACCTCGACAGCTACGTGCAGGATGTCCTCATTGACGCGCCACGCCCGCTCTTCCTGGTCGGGCACAGCCTCGGCGGCCTGATCGCCACCGTCTACGCGCTGCGTCACCAGGACGCCTTGGACGGCCTGGTCCTGTCATCGCCGAGCGTGATGCCGCCGGCGGCCATGTCCCCCACCACCCTCCGCGTGGGTCGCTTCCTCTCTCGATGGGCTGCCAACCTCCCCGTGGTGGCTCTACGGCTGGACGCGGTGAGCCGTGATCCGCAGGTGGTCGATGCCTACCGCTCGGATCCACTTGTGCACCTGGGTAAGGTGCGCGCACGCACTGGGGCCGAGATCCTCAAGGCGATCGATGAAGTGCATCGCGAGATCTCGCATCTCCGGCTGCCGGTGCTCACCGTCCAGGGGACGGTTGATCTGCTCGTCGACCCGAATGCGGCGCGCTGGGTGGACGCACACGTAGGCTCCCCCGACCACACTCTGCGCATCTACGAGGGGCTGTACCACGAGGTGTTCAACGAGCCCGAGCGTGATGCGGTGCTCGAGGACGTCGCGACCTGGCTCGATGCCCACGCGACGGTCGCCAGCGCGGGCTGAGGTTGGGTCAGGAGGCGTGGGTCGCCGCGCGTCCTCGTGGAAGGTGCTCGAGCAGGTGACGGGTCGACGAGGTGACCTCATCCACCGCCGCCTCGAAGGCATCCCGGTTGGCGGCCGACGGCGCGCGGTAGCCACTGACCTTGCGTACGAACTGGAGCGCCGCAGCGCGCACCTCGTCGTCGGTCACCCCCTCCGCGCCACGAAGGGTCTTGATGCTGCGGCACATGGTCCCAGTGTAGGTCGCGGCGCCTGCTGGACGGTCAGCGAGACTTTGATCGACGGCCGGACGCGCTCGCCATACTTGCGCAGCACGATCGGCGGGCGGATCTGAGGTGGGCGACGTGAACGGGTGGAAGCGGCGAGCCTCGCAACTGGTGGGCGGCGGTTCGGCGCTGTATGGCCTCAGCGTGCTCGCGCTGCCGGGCAGTCTGGCCAAGCAGCTGGCGCTCGACGATCCCACGGCTCCCGCCAGCCGGCTGCTCGCGATCACCTTCGGCGTGCGCGATCTCGTCTCCGGAGTCTCGATCCTGGGAGCACGCAACCGCGACGCGCTGCGCGCCGCGCTGCTCCTGCGAGGCATCATGGACGGTGGCGACGCGATCGCGTGCGCGCTCCTGCTGAGCGATCGAGGTGCTCGCGCCCGCGCGGTCGGCGTGGCGGGCACGTGGGCGGTTCTGTCGTTCGGCGTCGCGACCATGGTGTGACGCGCGCTCCGAAAACAGGGAGCCGCAGAGCCGCCGCCTGGACTCAGGTCCCGTTGAGGGGGAGGTCCAGTAGGGTAGAACCATGGTCACCAACCAGTCCGACGCACTCCACGTCGAGGGCCTCGTCAACCTTCGCGACCTCGGGGGGCTGCCCATCCGTGGTGGTGGCGACACGACCCGATTCGGCCGCCTGCTGCGCAGCGACTCGCCTCACCACCTGGACGAATCCGGTGTTCGCGCACTGGCCGACGCCGGGGTCAGCACGGTGGTCGACTTGCGCACTGCATCCGAACGCGCGGATCGACCCAACCTGCTGGTCAGCGTCGAGGAGATCCAGTGCATCCACGCACCGATCTTCACCGACGACACCGAGTTTCCCGGCGAGCTCACCACCGCCACCGACGTCTACACCTGGTGGCTCCGTGACCTCGGCACGGGCATCAAGGCTGCGATGACCGCAATTGCGGAGGCGCCCTCGGCGCCCGTCCTCGTGCATTGCCATGCCGGCAAGGATCGGACCGGCGTCGTTGTTGCCCTTGCGCTGCTGCTCGCGGGCGTCGACGCCGGCGCAATCGCGGACGACTACGCCCTCAGCGGTGTGCAGCTCGCCGACATGCTGGCGCGTGAC
>JALZAG010000254.1 GCA_030948445.1 Candidatus Dormiibacterota bacterium | reverse complement strand
GCCGAGGTGCGCGGGGCCAAGGGCAACCAGGAGTGGTTGTTTCACCTCCAGCTGGCGGGAGGAGAGCCACGGTGAGCCGCGAGATCGGTTTCCTCCTCCATCCCGGGGAGCAGCACACCGTCCAGCTCGGCGCTGCCAAGGCACGCGAGCTCGGCTATGAGGTGTGGATCGAGGTCCGCCATCCCGAGGTGACCCTCGCCGAGCACGCGGCCGACACCGACCTGCTGGTCACCATCGGTGGTGACGGCACCTTTCTCTACGGCGCCCGCCTCGCCGCCCCCCACGGCATCCCGGTCATGGGCGTCAACCGAGGCCGCCTCGGTTTCCTCACCGATGTCGAGGTGGCCGACCTGCCCGCGGCGATCGAGGACTTTGCCGGGGGGCGCTGCCACACTCAGCGCCGCTCCATGCTCGAAGCGTCCGTGGCTGAGGAGGGGGACAACCCGCCATGGAACAGGTTGGCGCTCAACGAGATCGCGGTGAAGTCGAGCGGGGTGGCGGTGGCACGCATACGCGTGGAGCAGGACGGCGAGCTCCTCGGCGACTTCGACGCCGACGGCGTGGTGGTGGCGACCGCCACCGGCTCGACTGCGTATGCGCTCAGCGCGGGAGGCCCCCCGATCGACCCGAGGGTCCGCGCCATTGTGGTTGTGCCGCTGGCGCCCCACGCGGTCATCTCGCGGGCCATCGTGCTGCCCGAGGTTGTCACCCTGCGCATCACCGTCGAGCGAGGGCGGGTCAACGTGGCCGCCGATGGGCTCTCCGAGATCCGCCTCCGCGACGGCGCCGAGATGATCATCAGTCCCGGCCCCGAGCTGGCGTTCGTCCGGTTCGACACCTCGCCGTCGTTCCTGCGCCGCCTGCGCGAGAAGGTGCGCTTTGGCCTCCCGCTGAAGGAGCTGGAACGGCCCGCGGTGCTGCGTCCGGCCGCCACCGAGGAGGGTCCACCGGCCGCAGAGGCGCGCCCGTGAGCCTCGTGGAGGTCCGCATCCAGGGCCTGGCCGTCTTCGATGAGGCGTTGGTGGCCGTCGGTCCCGGCTTCACCGCCCTCACCGGTGAGACCGGCGCTGGCAAGTCGGTGTACATCACCGCGCTGCGGCTGGCCATGGGGGACCGTGTCGACGGGGACCCGGTGCGCGCGGACCGCGAGGTGGCTCGAGTCAGCGTCGTGTTCGACGACGCCCCCGTCGCGGCGCGCCAGCGCCTGGCCGACATCGGTGTGCCGGCCGATGAGCTGACCACCCTCTCGCGCGAGATCAGCCGCGCCGGTCGCGGGTCGTCCCGCATCAACGGCGCGCTCGTCTCCCAGGCGGTGCTTCGCGAGGTGGGGGAGATGCTGGCGGAGGTCACCCTGCAAGGCGCCAGTCACCGCCTCCTCCAGCAGAGCCGTCAGCGAGATCTGCTCGACCTGGCCGCCGGCACCGCGGGGTTGCGTGATGAGGTGCGCCAGGCGGTGGCCGAGTGGCGGGCCGCCCAGGCGACCCTCGCGGAGGTGTACCGCCGCCAGGCGGCCGGGCACGCGGAGGTGGAGTCGGCGCGTCAGCTGGTCGCCGACCTCGGGGGCCTGGGGCTCGTGCCCGACGAGGACGCGCAGCTCGCGGTCGAACGGCTGCGCCTGCGCAACGCATCCGCCCTGACGGCTGCCTCGGCCGCGATTCGCCGCTCCACCGCCGGGGATGACGAGACCCCTGGAGCAGCCGACATTCTCGCGGCTGCGATCGACCAGGCCGCAGCAATCGGCGGAGTCGATCCGACCCTCGACCAGCTGGCCGGTGAGGCCACCGAGCTCGTCGACAGGCTGCGCGAGCTTGGGGCAGCAGCTCGCAGCCACGCCGACTCCATCGGCCTCGACGCCCAGCGCTTGGCGGTGGTGGAGGAGAGGCTCGACGTCCTGGCCCGGGTGCGGCGCCGGCATGGCTCGATCGAGCAGGCGCTCGAGGCTGTCGAGGCGGCTCATGAGCTTCTCGAGGCGGGCGAGGACGGTGGTTCGCGGCTGGCCGCCGCCGAGGCGGCGGTCGAGTCCGGCAGGGACCTGGCCGGCCGGCTCGCGGTGCGGCTCTCCGATCGGCGTCGCCAGGCAGCGCGGCGCCTGGAGCGGGACGTCGAGGCCGCACTCCACCTGCTCGAGCTTCCGCACGCCCGCCTGCTGGTTGCGCTGGAGCAGCGCGCCGACCCGGACGGTGTCGAGGCTGCCGGGTCCCTTGTCCATTGCGGCCCAGCCGGTATCGACGAGGTGGAGCTACGCTTGGCGACCAACCGCGGCGCCGCGCCGGTTGCGCTCGATGCGGGCCCGTCGGGCGGCGAGCTCTCGCGCCTGGTGCTGGCCCTGGCCGCATGCGTCACGGAGACCGGCTCGCCGTTGCTCGTCCTCGACGAGGTGGACAGCGGCATCGGCGGGGAGACCGCCGCCCGCGTCGGCGACCTGCTTGCCGCCACCGGCGCGCACCGCCAGGTCATCGCTGTGACCCACCGTGCTGAGATCGCCTCGCGCGCGTCGAGCCACCTGGTGGTGCGCAAGCAGGAAGCCGATCGTGGGGTGGTCGCTCAGGTCACGGCGGTCGACGGCGACGATCGCGTCGCCGAGATCGCCCGGCTGATGTCGGGACGGGTCACCGACGCCGCCATCGCCAGGGCGATCGAGCTGCGCGGTGAGGCTAACGACACCATCGCCGCCAACCGCGGGCCACGAGGACAGCGAGCGCGGGCCGGCAGGGCCTGATGGATCGGGTGACCGCCGATCCGTACCATGCTGGGGACATGGCCGAGAATCGCACCGACGCGCCTGCCGCCCCGACCGACCACCTCGCAGCCGACTCGGCCATGCGGTTCCCTGTCGAGGTCGCCGGTTTCAGCGGCTCGCTCGAGCAGTTGGTGGTCCGGGCCCAGCGCGGCGAGATCGACCTCGATGCCATCGCGGTGGCTGAGATCACCGCGAGCTACCGCGCGCGCGTCGAGGCGGCGGGGTCCGATGTCGACCTGCGCGAGATGGCCGACTTCCTCTCGCTGGCAGCGCGGCTGGTCGCGCTGAAGGCTTCAGGGCTCAACCCATCTGACAGTGCGGCCGAGGACGAGGAGGAGGAGGAGGCGACGGATGACGCCGGGAGCCGCCTCACCGAGTACCGCCTCTTCAAGGCCGCCGCCGAGGCACTGCTCGCCGAGGCAGCCGAGGAGGGGACCCGCAGCTTCCTCGGATTGGTCGCTCCCGAGGTGATCCCCGTCGAACGGTTGCGGATTCCACCCGAGCGCCTCGCGGCGGCTTTCCGCGACGTGTTGGTGAGGCTCAGCGAGGCGGAGCCCCTTCCCATCGGAGCGGTCACCTTCTCGGTCGATGACAAGATGGAGGAGCTGCGCGCCCGGCTCCGCACTGGAGTGCTGGCGTTCGACGACCTCTTCGCGACGGTCACCACCCGCCTCGAGGCTGTTGCCTGTTTCCTGGCCCTCCTCGAGCTTCTCCGCCTCGGCGAGGCCACCGTGGACCAGGAGGCGCCCTTCGAGGCCATCACGGTGCGCACCAATGGATGAGATCGAGAGCGAGGTGCAGGCCGAGGACGAGGAGACATTCGAACTGGCGCTGGACGTCTTCGGCCGCCCGACGGTTCCCGAAGCCGTGGCGGGTGCAGAGCCGGAGGACCTCGCCGTGGCCCTGGAGGCGGTGTGCTTCTCGCTCAACCGCCCGGTGACGCTGGCCGAGGTGGCCTCGATCCTAGGCCGCACCTCAGCGGCTGTCGCCGCCGCTGCGGAATGCCTTGCCGGGGAGCTCCGGGGCCGCGGCCTGATGCTGCAGCGCCACGGAGACCAACTCCAGCTGGTGACCCGCCCCGAGACAGCCTGGGCGGTGCAGCGCGCCCTCCAGCCCGAGCGCCCCACCCGGCTGAGCCGTCCCGCCCTGGAAACGCTGGCCATCGTCGCCTACCGCCAACCCCTGACGCGGGCGGGTATCGAGGCGATCCGCGGGGTCAACTGCGAGGCGGTGCTGGAGAGCCTCGAGCGGCGCGGGCTCATTGCCGAAGTCGACCGGCAGGACACGCCGGGACGGCCGCGGCTCTTCGGCACCACGCTGCGCTTCCTCCAGATCGTCGGGCTCGAACGCGTCGACGACCTGCCGCCCCTGGGCGATGAGGCGGGAGTTGGCCAGGTCTCGGCGGAGGCAATCGGTGCCTACGACGGTGGCGCCACTCCGTGACCCCGGTGGAGGCAGGCTCAGCCGAGCGGCTCAACCGCTTCCTGGCCCGGCGCGGCGTCGCCTCACGACGCGCCGCCGACGAGCTCATCTCCGCGGGCCGGGTGCACGTCAACGGCGCAGTCGCCGAAGTTGGTGCCAGGATCGACATCAACAACGACGCTGTTGACGTCGATGGCGCGCCGGTCACGCCCGGGCTGCCGCCCGCGGTCACGCTTGCGCTCAACAAGCCACCCGGTGTGCTCACCACCATGAGCGACCCGCAACGCCGTCCCACCGTGCGCGACCTGGTGCCGGACATTGCCGGGCTGGTCCCCGTTGGACGCCTCGATTCCGACAGCCGTGGACTGCTCCTACTCACCAGCGACGGTGAGCTCGCGCACCGCGTCGCCCATCCGAGGCACGGCGTCCACAAGACGTACCGAGTCATTGCGACAGGCGCTCTCGTCGACGCCCAGGTGGCCGGTCTGGTCAGCGGCGTCGTGCTGGACGACGGTCCCGCGCGTGCCCTCGAGGTGCACCGCGTGGGGCCGGCCACCCTCGACGTGGTGATGGGGGAGGGTCGCAAGCGCCTGGTGCGGCGGCTCTTCGCTGCCGTTGGCGCCGATGTCGCCGATCTCTGCAGGACGCGTGTCGGGCCGATCGAGCTCGGTGACCTGGCGGAGGGGTCCACACGGCCGCTCGACCGTCGCGAGGTCGATGCCCTGCGGGGAACCGCTCGCGTGGTGCGAGTGCCGCGGGTATGAATGAGCAGCGCATCGTCACCGTCGACGGGCCCGCCGGCAGCGGCAAGTCCACCCTCGGCCGAGCGCTGGCCGTAGAGCTCGGCCTCCCGCTGATCGACACGGGCCTCTTCTATCGCGGGATCATGGTTGCAGTGGTGCGAGCGGCTGTGGACACAACCGACCCGGCGGCGCTCGCCGACGTGGCCGGGCGCGCCGTCGTCGAGGTCGACACCGACCCGCTCAGGCCCGGCGACAGCGTGCTCGTCGATGGGGTGGCCAGCGGTCCATTGCTGCGCGATCCCCGCCATGCCGGACTGCTGGCCACCATCTCCAGCACGCCAGGTGTGCGTGCCGCCGTCCTGCAACCGCAGCGCTCGCTCGCGACGGGCGGAGCGGTTGCGGTCGGCCGCGACTGCGGCACGGTGGTCTTCCCACATGCCGCCGTCAAGTTCTACCTGAACGCCCCACAGTCGGTGCGTGAACAGCGCCGTCTCGTGCAGCTGCGCGCCCAGGGAGCACCGGCTGACGACACGGTGATGCGCGCCGAGGTGAGTGAGCGAGACCGTGCCGACACGGATCGCGCCGACTCTCCGCTGCGCGCGGCTGAGGGTGCGCACGTCATCGACACTGCGGAGATGGACGTGCAGACGATGATCGCGTACGCGCTCGAGGTCTGCCATGAGGCGGGTCTCGACCCCGTCGGAGCAGCGTGATGTACTGGTTCCTCCGCGGGGTGATGCGGATTCTGGTCGCCGTCATTCTCAGCGGTCGGGTGCACGTCGAGGGCTTGCACAACGTGCCGCGACGCGGCGGCGCCTTGCTCGTCGGCAACCACGTCGGCACCATCGATCCGCCTTTGACCGGCTCGCTGATCCCCCGCCTCGACGTTCACTACATGGCCAAGAGCGAGGCCTTCAACGACGCCCGCGTGCGCTGGATCTTTCGCGGTTTCAATGCGTTCCCCGTGGTGCGCGGCAGTGCCGACCGCACCGCGCTCCGCCACACCCTCGAGCTCCTCCACGGAGGGCACATCGTCCTGGTGTACCCGGAGGGGTCCCGCTCGCCGGACGGGCATCTGCGCGACCCTCAGGCCGGGGTCGGGTTCCTGGCGCGCCACGCAGCGGTGCCGGTGATCCCGGTGGCCGTGTGGGGCACGGAGCGGGTCCTGGCCACCGGGACCAAGCGGATCAGCCGCGCTGATGTCCACGTTCGCTACGGCACGCCGGTGGTGCTTCCCGCGCGCGGTGGTGCCGCCAAGGGTGACAACCGAGCCGTCGCGGCCACCATCATGGGCGCCATCTCGGGGATGCTTCCGGCGCGGTACCGCGCCGCAGACGCTCACGAGGCGCCGGCGTCGACGCCAGCTGCCTGACCTCCCCGGTGTCCGCCGCCAGCGAGTTCGTCGCGTTCGACCTGGAGACCACCGGGCTGTCGCCGAAGGCCGACCGCGTCCTGGAGATCGGTGCGGTGCGCTTCGATGCTTCGATGCGCCGCCTCGGCGACCTCGAGGTCATCGTCGACCCCGGCGTCCCGATCCCGCTGGCGGTACAGCGCCTGTGCGGCATCAGCGAGGTGGACGTCGACGGCGCCCCCGCGCCCGTCGAGGGCGTCGCCCAGTTGGCCGACTTCTGCGAAGGTGCTGAGCTCATCGCACATGGAGCCGGCTTTGACGTCACCTTCTGCGCAGGGCTGGTCCCGGACGCCTTCAGCGGACGCCGGGTTCTCGACACCCTTGAGTTGGCGCGCATCCTCCTTCCCACGGCGGCTTCGCACAGCCTCCCCTTGCTCAGCGCCGCGATCGGTATCGAGCATCTCCGTCCCCACCGGGCGCTGAGCGACGCCTCAGCGACGCACCTCCTCTTCGCGAGGCTGTGTGAGGCCGCGGAGGCGCTGCCATCGCCGGTACTGGCGCAGATGCGAGAGGTCGCCGCTCAGGGGGGCGGCGAGTTGGGCCTGTTCTTCGACTCCGTCGTCGCCGGCGACGGGGACCCATTGCGACGAGCGTGGGCGGGCGCGACCGCGCAGGCCCCGCCGCCGCCCCCTCCCACGGGTCCTGCGCCGGAGAACCTGGTGGTGGCCGCAACCACCCTGCTCGGTGCCGGCGGCCCGCTGGACGCGGACGGGGAGGGCTACGAGCTTCGCGACGCCCAGCTCGAGATGACCCGGGCTGTCGCCCAGGCCCTCCAACGCCACCGCAGGCTGATCGTGGAAGCGGGGACGGGCGTGGGCAAGTCGCTCGCATACCTGTTGCCGCTGGCTCTGCACAGCCGCGGTGGACGTCGAGCGGTGGTGGCCACGCGCACTATCACCCTGCAAGAGCAGCTCATCGAGCGCGATCTGCCCATGGTCGAGAAGCTGATCGGACGCCCCATCCCCGCCGCGCTGCTCAAGGGGCGCAACCACCAGCTGAGTCTCCGCCGTTGGCGGAGGTTCCTGGCCAGCCCTGACACCGGCGCCCACGGCGCCGACCTCGACCGCGTCCGGTTCAAGCTGAAGCTCCTGGCCTGGCTCGCGCAGACCCACACCGGGGACCGGAGTGAGCTCCACCTCAACGGCCACGAGGAGATCCTCTGGCGCCATGTCGAGTCGGATGGCGGGGATTGCCTGGGCGCGGCGTGCGCCAACTGGCAGGACAACCGCTGCTTCATGGTGGCCGCTCGCCGGACTGCCGAGGCCGCCTCGATCGTGATCACCAACCACGCGCTGCTGCTCGCCGACGCGACTGCCGGCGGTCAGGTCCTGGGCGAGCACGACGCGCTGGTGGTCGACGAGGCTCACCACCTCGAGAGTGCAGCGACCGAACAGCTTGGGGTCAGCCTGAGAGCCTTTGACGTGCTGGTCGTGCTGGACAGGCTCGGTCCAGCGGAGGGCGCGCTTGGCGACAGCCTCCTCGCGGCGCGGGAGGCGACCGCACGGCTCTTCGGCGACGTCAAGGGTCGGATCGGCGAGGTGCTCGGCTCCGACCACAGCGGCAACGCCACCGTCGGGCTGTCCGACGAGATGCGTGGGACGCACGGGCATGCCGTCTTGGTGCGCTCCGCGGAACACGCCGCGGAACGCTGGCGGAGCGCCGCTGCGTCGCTCCGCGATCCCGAGCTGGCCAACCTCCTGCAACCGGAGCTGCTGCCGCAGCCAGAGAGGGCCGACGAGGAGCGCGCCCTGGCGGGCGCAGCGCTCGACGAGCTGGCGGGCGCCGTCGAGCGGGTGCTTCTCCGGCCCCGGGCCGGCCACGTCGCGTGGCTGGCGTTACGTGCCGAGCAGGGCGAGCTCCATGAGGCACCGGTCAGCGTTGCGCAGAGCCTTCGCGAGTCCGTCTTCGCGCGGCCGGACACCGTCATCGCCACCTCGGCGACGCTGGCCGTGGGCGGCGACTTCGGCTTCACCAGGGAGCGGCTCGGTCTCGACGGCGCCGACGAGCTGCTGCTCGAGTCGCCGTATGACTACCTCAGCCAGGCACTGTGCATCCTGCCCTCCGATGTTCCTCCGTACGACGATCCCGATCACGAGCGCGCGGTGGCAAGCCTCATCGGCGACACCGCCGAGCGGCTCGGCGGCAGCACGCTCGCGCTCTTCACCGGGTACAGCCCGCTCCGACGCGTCCACGCGCTGCTCGCTCAGCGGATGGAGGCCGGCGGCATCGCCCTGCTGGGCCAGGGACTCGACGGCACCAGGCGCCAGATCCTGGCCAGCTTCCTCGCCAACCAGCGCACCGTCCTGCTCGGAACGAGCAGCTTCTGGGAGGGGATCGACGTGCCGGGCGATGCGCTGCGCTGCGTGATCATCGCCAAGTTGCCGTTCGCTGTGCCCACAGATCCGCTGGTCCGGGCGCGGACGGAGTCTCTCTCCGACCCGTTCGGGCAATACGTGCTCCCGCAGGCCGTTCTGCGCCTTCGCCAGGGCTTCGGACGGCTCATCCGGCACGGCTCCGACCGCGGCGCGGTGGTGCTCTGCGACGAGCGGCTGCGCAGCCGCGAGTACGGGGAACGGTTTCTGCGCGCCCTTCCGCCGGCGGCCGTGGCCACCATGCCCGGTGCCGATGTGGGTGAGGCAGTTGGCGCGTTCGTGATTCACCGCCTTGTACCGGACGTGACACGGATGGGCGCCTCGGGTCGACAATCGGAGCAGGATCACCACATGTACGAGGACCCGGCATGACCCTGACCGAGGCGCCGCCGCTGGCGGACCCGGTGGAGGTGGCCGCCGTCGAGCCGCAGCCGACCACGGTGAGGCCGGCGGGCGACCGCACCGACGTGGTGGTGGCGCTCGCCCAGATCGCCCCACGCCTCGGCGACGTCGCCGCCAACCTCGAGCGCCACCTCGAGCTGGCCGGGGAGGCGGCCGCGGGCGGGGCCGCGCTGATCGTCTTTCCAGAGCTCTCGCTCACCGGCTACTTCCTCAAGGACCTCGTCCCTGAGGTCGCGGTGCGCCAGCAGTCCGACACCGTCGAGCGGTTGGCGGCAGCCTCGCGCGGTGTCGACATCGTCGCGGGATGCGTGCTCGAGAGCGACGATGCCCGTTTCTACAACGCCTCGCTCTACCTCTCCGGCGGTCGCGTCCACCACGTCCACCGCAAGGTGTACCTGCCCACGTACGGCCTCTTCGACGAGGCTAGGTACATGGCCCAGGGCGATCGCTTCCGCACCTTCTCAGCGCCGCTGGCGGCCGCAGCACCGCCGCGGCCGTGGCAGACCGGCCTGCTCATCTGTGAAGACATGTGGCATCCCACTGCCGCCGGGCTGCTGGCTCGCGAAGGTGTCGAGCTCTTCATCTGCCCCTCCGCATCGCCGGGCAGGGGCGTTGTCCACGGCCATGCGCTTGGCACAGCGCGCAGCTACGACGCCATGACACGCACCTACGCGCAGCTCTTCACCGCCTACCTTCTGTACTGCAACCGCGTCGGCTTCGAGGACGGCATCGGCTTCTGGGGCGGCTCGCGCGCCGTCGGACCCGACGGCCGGCTCCTCGAGGACCCCGCCGGGAGCGACGAATGCCTCGTGCTGCACCGCATCGACCTGGCGGCGGTGCGCCGCGCGCGCATCGCCAATCCGCTCCTCCGGGATGAACGACATGACATCAACGACTCCGAGACAGACCGTCTCCGACACCAACGCGCTCTCGATTGACAGCGGCGTCGTCCGCGACATCCTCGTCGGGTTCATCCGCAACGAGGTACGCAAGGTCGGCTTCGAGCGCGTCGTCATCGGCCTGTCCGGCGGAGTCGACTCGGCTCTGAGTGCGGCGCTGGCATGCCTGGCGCTCGGTGCGGAGAACGTGTTGCCCATCCTCATGCCCTACCGCACCTCGTCGTCGGCATCGGAGGCCGATGCCCGGCTGGTGTGCGACGTCCTGGGCATGACCCCGACGCTGGTGGACATCTCGCCCCAGGTGGATGCGTACTTCGCAAGGTTCCCGGATGCCGATCGCGGCCGGCGGGGGAACAAGATGGCTCGGGAGCGCATGACCATCCTGTACGACATGTCGTGGGCGGAACATGCGCTGGTGATCGGCACCAGCAACAAGACCGAGCTGCTGCTCGGCTACGGCACGTTGTTCGGCGACATGGCGAGTGCGCTCAACCCCCTCGGTGACCTGTACAAGACCCAGGTGTTCGCACTGGCGCGCAGCGTTGACCTTCCCCACCAGGTGATCAGTAAACCGCCGAGTGCCGACCTCTGGGAGGGACAGTCCGACGAGGAGGAACTCGGCTTCGCGTACGACCGCGTGGACCGGTTGCTCTACTACCTGGTCGACGAGCGCCGCACCCGCGCCGAGCTGCGCGCGTTGGGATTCGACGACGACTTCGTGGAGCACGTGGCCCAGCGGGTGATGGGAAGTCAGTACAAGCGGCGTCCGCCGATCATCGCCAAGCTGTCGGCACGCACCATCGACCGCGACTTCCGGTATCCCAGGGACTGGGGTACTTGAGCACCGGCCGCGGCCTCCTGTACGTCGTCGCTACGCCGATCGGCAACCTCGAGGACATCACCCTGCGCGCACTGCGTGTCCTTCGCGAGTGCGACGTCGTCGTCGCCGAGGACACGCGGCGCACCCGCCAGCTACTCACCGCGCACGGCCTCTCCCGCCCGCTCGCCTCACTGCCGGCGCATGCCGAGGCGCGCCGCGTCCCGGCGCTGCTGACACGTCTGCTCGGCGGGGAGACCATGGCGCTCTGCACGGACGCCGGCACGCCAGTGGTCAGCGACCCGGGAGCCGCCCTGGTCCACGCGGCGCGCGAGGCCGGGGTCACAGTGGTGCCCGTGCCCGGCGCGTCCGCGCTCACCACCGCGCTGGCCGGCAGCGGTCTGCGCGGTGACCACGTCTGCTTCCTCGGCTTCCTGCCGCGCAGCCCCGGCAAGCTGCGCCGCAGTGTGCAGACGGGCCTGGACGCCGACGCGACGGTGGCGTTCTACGAGTCGCCGCTGCGCCTGGCTCGGACACTGGCGCTGATCGCGCCCATCTGCGCGGACCGTCCCGTGGTGGTCGCCCGCGAATTGACTAAAGTCCATGAGAGCTTCCACACCGGCACCGCGGCATCGCTGGCCGAGGCGTTCGCCGCCAAGCCGCCGCGGGGCGAGTGCACCGTTCTCATCGGAGCTAGCTGACGTGACCCGTCCCCCGCACACCTTCTACGTCACCGCGGCGATCGACTACGTCAACGGCGACCCGCACCTGGGCCACGCGTACGAGAAGATCGGCTGTGACGTGCTGGCCCGCCATCGCCGACTGCGCGGCGACCAGGTGCGCTTCACGGTCGGAAGCGACGAGCACAGCCAGTCGGTGGAGCGTGCTGCCCGCGCAGCGGGCATGGAGCCGGCCGATTTCTGCACCCGCCAGGTCAAGGCGTTCCAGTCGATGATGAACGCCTTCGACATCGAGCCGACCAGCTTCGTGCGCACCAGCAGTGACGCCAACCGGCGTACGTCCGAAACGCTGTGGCGCACTCTGGCCGACGCCGGCCACATCTTCAAGGACTGGTACCGTGCCTGGTTCTGTCCCTTCTGCGAGCAGTTCTACACCGAGAAGGAGATCGTCGCCGGGATGTGCCCGGTGCACGATCGCCCGGTGGAGTGGGTCGAGGAGCAGAACTGGTTCTTCCGTCTCAGCGAATTCGCGCAACCACTGCTCGATCTCTACGAGCGCGAGCCGGGGTTCCTGGTGCCGTCACCGCGACGCAATGAGATGCTCAGCGTGATTCGTGGCGGCCTCACCGACATCAGCATCTCGCGGGGCTTCTCCTCATGGGGGATCCCGGTGCCGGGTGATGAGTCGCAGGTGATCTGGGTGTGGCTGGACGCGCTGCCTGCGTACCTGACCGGCGTCGGGTACCCCGATGGCGAGGAGTTTGCGCAGTTCTGGCCGGCGGACGTCCATGTCGTCGGCAAGGACATCACCCGCTTCCACGCGGTGATCTGGCCGGCAATCCTGATGGCCGCTGGGTTGCCGCTGCCGCGACGGGTGCACGCGCATGGCTTCATCACCCTGGCCGGAGAGAAGATGAGCAAGAGCCGCGGGGTGTTCGTCGAACCGATGCAGCTCGTCGAACAGTTCGGTAGCGACGCGGTGCGTTGGGTGCTCCTCAGCGAGGTCCCGTTCGACCGCGATGGCGATTTCTCCATGTCCAAGTTCGTCGACAGGTACAACGCTGATCTCGCCAACGACTACGGCAACCTGGTATCGCGAACCACCAAGATGGTACAGCGCTACTTCGCCGGTCGCGCGCCCGCCATGGCGGCCCGGACCGAGATCGACGACGAACTTCGCACCACCGCCGCGCGGGTCCTGCCGGTGTACGACGCCGCCATGGACGATCTCCAGTTCAGCGAGGCGATGGCCGCCGCCCGCCAGCTGGTGGGGCGCGCCAACAAGTACATCGAGGAGACTGCCCCGTGGACGCTGCACCGCGAAGGAGACACGCGCCTTGGGACGGTGTGCGCCGAGCTCCTAGAAGCGGTGAGGGTGTCGACGATGCTCCTTCACCCAGTGATTCCCCGCGCCACGGCACGAGTCGCCGCGGACATGGGCATCAGCCTCGAGGGCGATCTCACCGCGGAGCTTCGTCGCTGGCCGGCGCTGACCGAGGGTGCGCCGATCAGCGTCGGGGAGATCCTGTTTCCGCGGCTTGATCGCGAGGTGGTGCTCGCCGCGGAATGAGCGATACGGCACCCAGCCGGGCGTTGGTGGACACCCACTGCCACCTCGTGCTTCTCGAGGAGCGGGGGTTGCTCGACGCCGCGCTCGAGGGCGCTGCAGCGGCGGGCGTGGAGCAGATCGTGAGCGTCGGGCTTGATATCGAGGACTCCGACCGCAACCGCGTCATCGCCGAGGCCCACGAGAACGTGTGGTTCACGGTGGGGTGGCACCCGCATCAACGGCTTGCACCCGACGCCCAGCAGGTCGGTGCGCTCGACGAGCTTCTCCGCCACCCTCGCGCCGTCGCGGTGGGGGAGATCGGCTTGGATCTCTTCTTCCGCCCGGGGTACCACGAAACGCCGCTCGACGAGCAGCAGAGGGCGCTGCACACCATGCTCGAGCTCGCGGAGGCGCGCGCCAAACCGGTGGTGGTCCACGATCGCGACGCCCACGGCGAGGTGCTGTCCGCACTCCGCGAGCACCCCAAGGTGCGCGGGGTGATGCACTGCTTCAGCGGCGACGCGACGTTCGCGCAGCGGTGTGTCGCCGCTGGCTACGTCATCTCCTTCTCGGGCATCATCACCTTTGCCCGGAGCGAGCCCCAGCAGGCCGCCGCCGCGATGGTGGGCGACCACGACTACGTGGTCGAGACCGACGCCCCGTTTCTGGCGCCAGTGCCGTACCGCGGCCGAGCCAACACTCCGGGCTACGTGGCTGCGACCGCAGCCAGGGTGGCGGCGCTGCGGGGCGTGGAGGAGTCGGTGGTGCGCGAGCAGACCACCGCCACGGCCCGGCGCGTCTTCAGCCTGCCCCCGTGTCCGCGGTGACCGACGGGGGTGGCGATGGCGCGCCGCTCGACCTCTGCAACCCGGCCACGCTGCACGCCGTGGCCCGGCGGGTGGGTCTGGTCGCGCGGCACCGCCTCGGTCAGAACTTCCTGGTCGATCGCGCGGTGCTCGACGACATTCTCGCCGCGCTGGCGGTCGACTCGGGTGACGACGTGTTCGAGATCGGCCCGGGGATCGGCACGCTCACCGGCGAGCTGGCCGATCACGCTCGACGGGTGGTCGCCGTGGACCTCGACGAGCGCTGCGTGGCTGCCACCCGAATCACCCAGCGGGCTCGGAGCAACGTCGAGGTGGTCCAGGGCGACGCCTTGCGGGTCGAACCGAGTGATCTGGGCTTCGGCGACAGCTGGCTGGCCGCCGGGAATATTCCCTACAGCATCACCACGCCACTGCTGAGCCGGCTGTTCGAGTTGGCTTGCCCACCACGGCGCGGCGTGTTCCTGGTACAGCGAGAGGTGGCGGCACGGCTGGCCGCGGCACCCGGTGGTTGGAGCCTCGCCACCGTCGCGGTCCGCAGCGTCGCAACCGTGGAGCGCCTGCGTGATGTCGCGCCCGGCAGCTTCGAACCGGCTCCGGCGGTCCATTCGAGCGTGGTGCGCCTGGAGCCGGACCGAAATCTCGACGCCGACTCACGGCAGACCGTCCTCGACATCGCCCGCCACGCCTTCCAGATGCGCCGCAAGACCCTCCGTCACGGCATCACCCACGCCGCCGACGGTGACGAGGCGCTCGGCATGTCCTGGCTCGACGCCGCGGCGATCGACCCGGGACGGCGCCCAGGGACGCTCGACCTCCACGAATGGCACCGGATCGCACTCGCGGCCCGTACCCTTGGGGGCCAGCCGTGACCGAACCGAGCACCGCGTTGCCGCCAGCCGACGAGATCGCTCCGCCGGCATCCCGGCGTCACCTGCACGCGGCGCGGCCCGCGGTCCCACCGCTGCCCGAGGACCGTCAGGGCTTCCGGGCGGTACTGCGCCGCAGCGACTTCCGCCTCCTCTGGCTGGCTCAGGCCGCGAGTCAGCTGGCCGACAAGTTCCTCATGTTCACCCTGCTCATCGTGGTGTACGACGTGAGCCACAAGGCGTCCATCCAGTCTGTGCTGATGATCGCGTACACACTGCCGTCGGTCTTCCTCAGCGCTCCGGCCGGCGTCTACGCAGACCGGCACGACAAGCGCACGCTGATGATCGCCACCAACGTCATTCGCGGCGGGCTGATCCTGCTCATCCCGCTCATGCAGCTGCTGCCGCTCCTGCGCGACCAGGCGTGGCCGCTGATTCTGATCACGTTCCTGTTCAGCTCTGTCGGGCAGCTGTTCGCCCCCGCCGAGGCCGCGAGCATCCCGTCGCTCGTGCGTCGCGACCAGATCATGGGCGCCACCTCTCTGTTCATGACCACGGTGATCCTCACCCTCGTCCTCGGTGTACCTGCCGCCACCCTCGCGATTCGTCTGGTCGGTGAGCGGGCGCCCTTCTACATCGCCGCTGCGCTGTTCGCGCTGGCAGCTGTGTCCATCTGGCGGATCCGCACGCCCCTGCGGGCGGCACGGACCGCGACCGAACGCACCGCCAGCCTGCGCCGTGAGCTGCGTGAGGGCATCAGTCTCATCGCCGGGAACCCTGCCATCCGGCTCGGGCTGTATCAGCTGGCCGTGGCATTGATCGTGGTCTTCACCGTCTTCGCGTTGGGCCCGGTGTTCATGGTGCGCGAGCTGCATCGCTCCGACCAGGACACCTACCTCGTGCTGATTCCTGCGACGCTCGGCCTGGTGGGGATGGCCGCGGTGCTGGCTCAGCGAGCCGGGAGCCGATTCTCCAAGGCCCTGACACTAGTGGTCGCGCTTGCCGTTGCGGGCGGGTCGCTGGCGGCGGTCGGGGGTGCGCCGCCCCTGCTGCGTAGCCTCGGGGCGGAGGGGGCGGTGATCCCGCTCGTGCTGGTGCTCAGCGCTGTCTTCGGGTGCGCCCTTGGCGCCCTCCTGATCCCGGCGTTCACCATCCTTCAGGAACGAACCGACGAGGAGTCACGCGGGCGCATCTTCGGCGGCATCTTCGCGGTCATCAATGCGGCCGTAGCGATCCCGCTGTTGGTGGCCGGGATCATCGCCGACGCCGTCGGGGTGGCAAGCGTTGTGGCCGGACTTGGCGTCATCATCCTGGGCGGTGCAGTGCTGGTGCGCCTCGCGTTCTGGCAACGGCTCGCGATCCTTGATACGGAGCCGGCCATCGGGTGAGCTCCGTCGCGGCTCTGCAACGGCGCGGTCGCGAGTCCGTCATCTTCCTCTGCTCCCAGACGTCCAGTGGAATGCTCGCCGGCACCCCCAGTGGGCATGTGTGGAATGTGGGAGACGAGATGCGGGCCATAGTCACCTGCGAGTGCTGCGGTCATCGCCAGGCCGTGGCCCGACCGATCGGACGGCCTGAGGCGTTCCACGTCGTCTGCCACGAATGCGAGGGCATCCTGCGGGTCGAGGTGACCGCAGACGATCTCAGCACCGCTCAGAAGAGCATCGGGCGTACGCGCAAGACCCGCGTCTAGACGATGTCACCGGGCGGGCGTCTGCCAGCGGGGCTGGTATCATCGCGGCCCGGACCGCGGACGCGTGCACGGGCGCATAGCTCAGTTGGTACGAGCGCTGCGTTGACATCGCAGAGGTCATAGGTTCGATCCCTATTGCGCCCACCACCGCGTCATACGCATCCGCAAGGCGGTCCCCGGAACCGGGGCGTTCGCGACCACACACCGTGAGAACTCTGGGTTTCGACCCCGCGGCGACCCTTTGCGCACAGGATGCGCACAGGTGTCCACAGGGTCTCGATGCCGTTGTCCACACTTTGCACAGGCGCATCCCGGACTCTGTTGCCGCTCAGCGGTGTGACGCAATGCAAACGCGTCGCATGTGGGCGTTGACAGCGCGCATATGCGCAGCCGTACACTGCCGTCCGTGGCAGGGAGAATGAGTCCAACAGAAGCGATCGCGCGGTGACGGCGCGTCGCATCTGCGCCCGTCGTGGGTGCGTGGCCCCGGTGAAGAAGGCAACGGCAAAGTACTGCAGCGTGCGGTGCTGTTCTCTGGATCCTGAGCGCCACGCACGCCTGCGGCTGTCTGCGCAACGCTCCAACAAGCGTGTGCTACCGATGACGCGTCAGTTGAACCTGGGCCTCAACGCCGCCAACAACCCCGAAGCCGTGATCTCGCGCATCTCTGAGGCGCGTGAAGACGTCCCCAGGGGAATGTCCCGGCTCTGCAGCTGACCGATCCGCCAGCCGCACGCTGAAAATCCCTGCCGCAACTACAATTCGCGGCTATGCCTGACGAGATCGTCGACGATGCCGCGGAGGCTGGGCCACCGCTCGAGGCGCCGGCTGAGCTGACCCTCGACATCCTCCGCCACAGTGCTGCCCACCTCATGGCTGCCGCCGTGGTGGAGCTGTTCCCGGGCGCGCAATACGACGTGGGACCCGCCACAGCGGAGGGATTCTTCTACAACTTCCGCCTGGCCGATGGCGCCCACTTCGCCGAGGAGGACCTGGCACGCATCGAGTCGAGGATGAAAGACCTCGCCAAGCGGCGCATTCCATTCGAGCGTGAGGCAATGGAGCGTGACGCGGCGCGACAGCTCTTCAGCGAGCTCGGCCAAGGCTTCAAGGTCGACATCATCAACCGCATGGGAGCGGATGTCGAAAGCGTCGGGGTGTACCGCACAGGCGAGTTCGTGGACCTCTGCCGTGGCCCGCATGTTCCACACACCGGCCACCTTCGCGCCGTGCGACTGCTCCGCGTGGCCGGTGTCTACTGGCGTGGTGACGAGCGCAACGAACAACTGCAACGGGTCTACGGGACCGCCTTCTTCGAACGCGAGCAGCTGGACGCCTTCATCGCGCAGCGTGAAGAGGCGCGCCGCCGCGACCACCGACGACTGGGTGCCGAGCTCGACCTGTTCCACCTCTCCGAGCATTCCCCCGGGTCGCCCTTCTGGCATCCCAAGGGGATGATCATTTGGAACACGCTGGAGGACGTGCGTCGCAGCGAGAACCGCAGGCGCGGCTACGAGGAGGTCAAAACCCCTCTACTGTTCGACGTGGACACCTACAAGACATCGGGTCACTTCGAGAACTACGCCGAGAACATCTTCTTCGTGTCCTCGCGGGAGGAAGGAAAGCAGCTCGCGCTGAAGCCCATGAACTGCCCTGGGCACATGATTCTCTTTGGGACCGGCAAGCGCAGCTACCGCGAGCTGCCCGTTCGGTACGCTGAGTCGTCCACCCTGCACCGCGATGAGCGCAGCGGGACTCTGCACGGCCTGCTTCGGGTGCGCCACATCACCCAGGACGATGCGCACATCTTCTGCACCCCCGATCAGATCCAGGACGAGATCGACGCCATCGTCGCTTTCGCCAACCACCTCTACGCGATGCTCGGAGTGGAGCCGCGTGCTGAGCTGTCGACCCGCCCGGCGCAACGGCTGGGGAGCGACGCCCAATGGGACCAGGCGGAGGCTGCCCTGGAGGAAGCGCTGAAGCGCCACGGCATGGAGTACGTCATCTCGCCCGGCGAAGGGACCTTCTACGGACCGAAGATCGACCTGCACATGACCGACTCGATCGGCCGCTCATGGCAGATGGGGACTATCCAACTCGACTACCAGATGCCGTCGCGGTTCGGGCTGAGCTACGTCGGAGACGATGGAGAGGACCACACTCCCGTGGTGATCCACCGGGCCCTGCTCGGATCGCTGGAGAGGTTCATCGGCATCCTCACCGAGCACTACGCGGGTCATTTCCCGGTGTGGTTGGCCCCCGTGCAGTGCGAGATCGTCCCCGTCCAGGACGATGCCCCTGAGGTCATCGAGTACGTCACCGCGCTGCGCGAGACCATGCGCGCCGCTGGGCTGCGCGCCGAGGTGAATGACAAGCCTGGTGAGCGCATGCAGTCACGGATTCGGGACGCCGAGCTGCGCAAGGTCCCCTACATCGCGGTGGTCGGGCGTCGTGACATCGAGCGCGGCGACGGCGTTGTCAACGTGCGATCCACGCGCGCCGGCACCCAGGAGAACCTGGCGGCTGCGGACCTCGTGAGCCGGCTCCTTGCCGAGGCGGCGTCCCGCTCCAACGGCTGAGTGGCGGGCCACGGTCGCACGCTGGCCAAGGCTGTCGGCGAGCTCTTCCCCGGCCAGGATGCCCAGCAGCTGATCGCGTCTGGTGAGGTGCTCGTCGACGGGGTTCCAGTCACCAACCCGCGAAGCTGGCTGCGACCCCAGGCCCGGGTCACCCGGCGGCCAGCCACCACCCTGCGTGGCTCAGCCAAGCTCCGTGCCGCGCTCGCAGCCTTCGACATGGACGTCACCGGGCGGGTGGCGCTGGACATCGGTGCCGCGGCCGGTGGGTTCACCACGGTGCTGCTCGAGGCGGGCGCGCGCGTGGTCTACGCGGTTGATGCCGGTCACGGGCAGCTGCTCGGCTCGCTCCGACAGGACCCCAGGGTGGTCAACCTCGAATCGGTGAACATCGGCGACCTCGACCGGAATCGCGTGCCCGACCGTGTTGAGGTGGTGACCATTGATGTGTCATACCTCAGTGTCAGCGCGGCTGTGACGCAGCTCAACCGGGTTGCGATTGCGCCAGGGGCGTCCATGGTTGCCCTGGTCAAGCCCATGTTTGAGTTGCGAGCGGCCACCGCACCGTCCGATCGTGCCAGCCTGGACGCTGCCCTCGCCACGGCCACCGCTGGGGTGGTCAACGCCGGCTGGGATGTGAAGGGTTGGATTGACTCGCCGGTGACCGGCAGCCACGGGGCCAGGGAGATGCTGATCCACGCGGAGCGACCCCGGGAGGGAATCGCGCCGCGACCGTGATATGCTCGGTCGACGGACGCCGTCGCGGCGCCGCAAAGAGGGCCCGTGCGCTGCGGACCCCACCTTCTGGGTTCGCCTTGGAGGTCCAGAACGACCCAGACCTGGATAGCGGATCGCTGTCCAGGTTTTTTGTGTTTGGAGGTTTCCACCCATCGCCTTTCGAGAGTTGAGGATCAACGAGCAGATCCGCATTCCGCAGGTGCGTCTCTTCGACGACACCACCGATGAAGCGCTCGGCATCGTCTCCATCGACACCGCCCGCCAGCTCGCCGTTGAGCGTGGTCTCGACCTCGTCGAGGTGGCACCGCTGGCTCAACCGCCGGTCTGCAGGTTGATGGACTACGGACGGTTCAAGTTCGAGGCTCTCAAGCGGGAGAAGGACAGCCGCAGGGACCACAACGTCGTCCAGCTCAAAGAGCAGAAGCTCCGACCGAAGATCTCCGACCATGACTTCCGCACCAAGCTGGCCAAGGTCAAGCAGTTCCTCGGCGAGGGCGACAAGGTCAAGCTCACGATCATGTTCCGAGGCCGGGAGATGGTCCACCAGGAGTTCGGCCGCAAGCTGCTCGACCGCATGACCGAGGAGCTCAGTGAGCTCGCTGTCATCGAGCGATCCCCACTCGTCGAGGGCAGGAACATGATCATGATCCTCAGCCCAACCACCAAGAAGGCGCCCCGGCCCGACCGTCCGCATGAGGACCGTCACCACGGCGACGCACACCCCTCCGGCAACGGCGCCACCGCGGTGGCGACCGATTCGGTTGCGGCTGCCCCGGCCACCACCGATCCCGGCCCAGCTGTGACCGAGCCCGCGCCCGCTCCGCTCGCGTCAGCTGCCGCTGACCCCGAGCCTCCTGCCACCAGCCCGGCGAAGGCTCCTGCCAAGCCCGCGGCCAAGGCCCCGGCCAAGACGGCCGCGGCCAGGAAGCCAAGCGCCGCCCCCACCACGACAACCGAGAACAAGAAGCCCGCTGACCCGCGGAGGGGAACCAATGCCAAAGATCCGGACGCATAAGGCGACGCAGAAGCGCTTTCGCATCACCAGCACCGGCAAGGTGATGCGTCGCAAGGCCTTCAAGTCGCACATGCTCGAGCACAAGAGCAGCAAGCGAAAGCGCGTCATGAACATGCAGCACCAGGTGTCTGCGGCCGACGTGAAGAGCGTCCGCCGCCTGGCCCCGTACCTGTAGCCGGAGGAGAGACGATGGCGAGAGTCAAGAGAGGGGTCACAGGGCGGGCCCGCCACAAGAAGATCCTCGAGCTGGCCGAAGGCATGCAGGGGGACCGGCGACTGCTGTTCAAGGCCGCCAATGAGGCGGTCATGCACTCGCTGTCGTACCAGTACCGAGACCGCAAGCTCCGCAAGGGCGACATGCGGGCGCTCTGGATCACTCGCATCAACGCCGCAGCCAGGCAGAACGGCCTGGCCTACAACCAGTTCATGCACGGGCTGAAGAACGCCGGCGTCGACATCAACCGCAAGATGCTCGCCGACCTCGCGGTCGAGGATTCCGCGTCGTTCACCCAACTCGTCGAGGTGGCCCGGGGCGCACTGACGACCGCGTGACCAGCGAGCGCGGGAAGCCGTCGGTCCCTGCGGGCGGCTCCGAAGGGGCCGATGTGCACGTCCTCGGGGCGCAAGCCCTTGATGAGACAGCGGCTGCTGCCGACGCGCGTGGGCTCGACGAGATCCGCGCCCGGTATCTTGGCCGCGGTGACGGGTTGCTCACCGTGATGCGCAAGGGCATCGGGGCGATCGCCGACACCGACGCCAGGCGTGCCATGGGCCAGACAGTCAACGCTGTTGTCGACCGCGTCACCGAGGCCATCGAGGAACGTCGCGTCGCGCTGCACGCCCTCCCCGGCGGCGCCGGTCATGCCATCGACCTCAGCTGGCCACCCCCGCCCCTGCGACGCGCACACCTGCACCCGGTCAGCCGGGTGTTCAGGGACGTGCGCCGGATCTTCGCCCAGCTCGGCTATGTCGCCGTAGCCGGTCCGGAGGTGGAGTACGACCGCTACAACTTTACGCTGGTCAACATGCCCCCCGGGCACCATTCACGCGACACCCAGGACACGTTCTTCATCGACGATGATCGCCTGCTGCGCACTCACACGTCGCCGGTGCAGATTCGCAGCATGCTCATCCGCGGAGCGCCGCAGCGCGTCATCGTCCCCGGCAAGGCGTTCCGGCGCGACTACGACGCCACCCACTTCCCGATGTTCTTCCAGGTGGAGGGCATGTGCATCGACGAGGGGATCGCGCTCAGTGACCTCAAGGGGACGCTCGAGTTCTTCGCGCGCTCGACCTTCGGTGTCGACCGGGCGATCCGCCTGCGCCCCCATCACTTCGAGTTCACCGAGCCGTCGGTCGAGCTCGACGTCTCGTGCGCGGTGTGCGGGGGCGAGGGCTGCCGCCTGTGCAGGGGCAGCGGCTGGCTCGAGGTGCTCGGCGCGGGCATGATCCACCCAGGCGTGTTGCGCAACGGCGGCGTCGACCCCGCCCGCTACAGCGGTTTCGCCTTCGGAATCGGCGTCGAGCGGATCGCCATGCTCAACTACGGCATCGAGGACGGCCGCCTCCTCTACGAGAACGACGTGCGCTTCGTGAGCCAGGGATGAAGGTCTCGCTCGACTGGTTGCGCGAGTACGCGGTTCTCGACGCGCCCCTGGACACGCTGGTGCAGGGCCTCATCGACACCGGGACGGAGGTGGAGCGGGTGCTGCGCGGGCCGGCGGGTGTCGTGGTCGCGCGCGTGGTGCACCTCGAGCCGGTTCCGGAGTCGACCAAGGGCGTGCTCTTCGCCGACATCGACGTCGGCGCAGACCAGCCGACCCGCGTGCTCACAGGCGCTCCCAACCTCAGCGTCGGCGACCTGGTTCCCTACGCCCCGGTGGGCACACTGCTTCCCGGTTGGGACGAGCCCTTGGGAGTTCGTGCCATGTTTGGCGGCAAGTACCACTCGCCGGGGATGCTGTGTTCCGCAGTGGAGCTGGGAGTCGGCGAGGACTCCGCGGGCATCCACCACCTCGAGCGGGGTCTGCCCGGACAGCCGCTGCACGAGGTGCTGGCGCTCGACACCGTGCTGGAGGTCGAGGTGACCACCAACCGTCCCGACTGCCTCTGCCACGTGGGCATCGCCCGCGAGATGGCCGCCGCAGTGGGGGAGACGGTGCGCGAACCGGATTCCACCATCCCCGAGGGGGTGCTGAGCGCCGCCACCATGGCGGCCCGGGCCGAGGTGGATGTGGAGGACGCACTGGGCTGTCCTCGCTTCTGCGTGCGCATCATCGAAAACGTCGCGGTGGCGCCGTCGCCGGACTGGATGCAGCGGCGCCTTCGGGCGGTGGGCCTGCGCCCCATCAACAACGTGGTCGACATCACCAACTACGTCGCGCACGAGATGGGCCAACCCCTGCACGGCTTCGACCTCGACAAGTTCATCGCGGCGCAGGGAGGTGACGGCCGGGCCGCGAGGGTCGTGGTCCGCCGCGGCCGGGACGAGCGGTTGCTCTGCCTCGACGGCGTCGAGAGGACGGTCAGCCGCGACGACCTCGCCGTCTGCGCCGGCGTCACGGCCGTCAGCCTCGGCGGCGTCATCGGCGGCCAGGGAACCTCCGTCGAGGACACCACGCGCAACGTGCTGCTCGAGGCCGCCACCTGGGATGGACCCACGATTCGGGGCACATCCAAGCGGCTCGGCGTGCGCACCGACGCGTCGGCCCTCAACGAGAAGGGGCTGAGCGACACCCTGGCGCCGATCGCGCTCGACCGCGCCGCAGCACTCATCGCCGACCTCGGCGGCGGCCACGTTCTGCAGGACAGCGTCGACGTCCGGGCCCGGGTGCTCGAGCCCATTGCTCCCATCGCTGTGAGCGGGGCCAGGCTGTCTGCGTTGCTCGGGTACCAGGTCGACGCGACGGAGGCAGCGACAGCCCTGGCCCGGCTGGGCTTTGGCGTCGAGCAGCATGGCGATGAGCTCACTGTCACCGTGCCCCACTTCCGCCGCGACGTCGTGATCGTCGAGGACGTCGTCGAGGAGGTCGGTCGCTCGCTCGGATATGACCGCGTGCCGAGCACCCTGCCGGGTCGGCGGACCGCGGTGACCACGGTGGCCGCGGAGACGCCGGTGGAGGACAGCGTCAAGGAGGTGCTGGTCGGTGCGGGGTTCGACGAGGCGATCACGTGGTCGTTCCTGTCGCGCCCGATGGTGAGCGCCCTGCCCGGGCTGGGCGGTGGCCGCACCCCGATCCCGCTGCGCAACCCGCTCAGTGAGGACTGGAGCGTGTTGCGGACGAGCCTGCTCCCCGGCGTGGTCCAGGCGGTCGCGGGCAACCTCCGGCGTGGCGTCGACGACGTGCGCCTCTTCGAGCTGGGCCGGTCCTTCTGGGAGGGCGAGAGGCGCGGCCCGGTTCCGGGGTCGACCAGCGACGGCGTCGACGACAGTCTCACCCCGCTCCCCGCCGAGCCCCTGCTGCTCGCCGCGGCGAGCGCGGCGCCGAATGTCGAGGTCGCCGACGCGGAGATCAGGCACCTCCAGGCCGTGGTGGCCAGGCTTGCCTCCGACCTAGGCGCGGGCGCCGTCGAGACCAAACCCATCGATATCCCGGGCCTGCTGCCGGGGAGGTCAGGGAGGCTGGTCTGCGATGGCCGGGAGATCGGTGTGGTCGGCGAGCTCGATACCAAGACCGCGACGCGCTTCGAAGTGCGTGGTCGCGTCGCGGTGGCGGAGGTCCAGCTCGATGCGCTCATCCCGCCAATCCCGAGCGCCCGGCGCTACCTCGCCCCGCCGCGCCACCCCGCGGTCGTCCAGGACCTGTCGGTGACTGTTCCCGAAGAGGCTCGGGCCGGCGATGCACTTCGCGCCATTCGCGATGCGGGGGGAGCGCTGCTGGAGAGCGCGGTTCTCTACAACGAGTACCGCCACCCCTCGCTCGGCGAGGGGCGCAAGAGCTGGACATTCCGGCTCACCTTCCGAGCCACCGGACGCACGCTCACGTCCCAAGAAGCCAGTGGCCTCCAGGAGGCGATCACCGTGGGGCTCCGCGCTCGTTCTGGTGCCGAGGTGCGCC
>JALZAG010000220.1 GCA_030948445.1 Candidatus Dormiibacterota bacterium | reverse complement strand
CGGTGAGCCCCATGCCCCAAACGTACCCCGTCGCCCGGCGCCCTCGCTGAGCGAGGCGGCCAGCTCCGTCTGAGCTCAAAGCCATCTCACAGGCCACTCTCAGACAGGCAGCGGATCATCGCAGCGGGTGGCCGGGTCGTCACGTCCACGGCGTCATCTTCACGAAAGGTGCCGGACGGATGCTCCATTTGCACCCCAACTGCGTATCAAGGATTAACCAACCGCCGGGCGCGGTGCAACCACCGACACAGGGATACCCAAGATGTCCGCCCAACTGGCCGCCACCCCGATGAACCCCGACCTGATCGCCCGTGCCGGGCGCGAGATCTGGGATCGTCGGATCGCCTCGCTGCGGCGCCGCGTGGACGGCTCGCGAATCCGTCGCCGGATCAAGGCCATCGACGTGCTCATCGACCAGCTCGAGGAGCGTCACCTCACCGGCGAGCGTTCCTTTGACCGCGTCCTGCGCCAGCGCCTCTACCGCCTCGAGGACGAGGTGGGCATCCCCCTGCCCCGCAAGGCAATCCGCGCGCGCAACACCGTCCGCCTGCACGCGGCCCTGCTCGACTGGCAGGAAACCCTCCTCGATTCGATGGTCCCCGAGCGCAAGCACTTCCCCGACGCGCACGACAACGACTGGGCCACACCGCACCCCGTCGGCTGGTAGCCCGAGCAGCCCACAAGGGCGCCGGGACGATCATCACCCTGCCCCTGGCGCGGCGCATCGGAGCCCTCGCGGGCTCCTGGCTCTTTCAGACGCGCCTGGAGCAGGGTGATGACTGTCCCGGCTGAGGATTGTGTAAGCGGGCACAGCCGAAACGGAAGAGGCAGCGCGCGCTGCCTCGCCTTACCGGGTCAGCGCCGAGCGTCCACCTTGCCCTGGTCCTCGATGCAGTACCGAGCCGACGGCATCGCCTCGAGCCGTCCGTCCGGGATCGCCTTGCCGCAGATCTCGCAGACCCCATAGGTGCCGCCGTCGAGCCGGTCAAGGGCGGCCTGCAGCTCACTGAGCTCGCCGTCGACGCTCTGCAGCACTCCCAGGTCGAGCTCGCGCTCCAGCGTCTCGGTGGCCTGCTCAGCGGGGTGCTGGTCGGCGCTCGACAGCTCGCGCTCGGCGGCTTCGTTGGCGGCGGTGCTCAGCCGCGAGGCGGCGTCGTGCACCTGCGTGAGGCGTTCGCGCTCCGCGTTGAGCCGCTCGCGGGCCTGTTCGGTGTCCATGGTTTCTCCTGGGGTGGATCGGGGCCGCGGCGGCGCCACATTGTCAGCGCTGGGACTGGCAGGCGCAACCGGAAGCCGCCCCGCCCACAGCGCCGTGCCGGCACATCAGCACGCACTTGACAGCGCGCCTGACAATGTTCACACTCCCTGACAATGTCAGTCGCAGTCGTTCGGGACCGGCGCGCCGAGAGGTACGCGACGACGCGCCGGGAGATCCTCGACGCGGCCTGGGAGCTTGTGCGCGCCAATGGGCTCGGCGCCTTGGCGATGCGCGACCTCGGTGCCAGGGTGGGCATGCGCGCCCAGTCCGTGTACGGGTACTTCCCCTCGAAGTACGCGATCTTCGACGCCATGTTCGGCGAGTCCAACGTCGAGCTCCTGGACCGGATCAGCGAGCTGTCGCCGACGCTCGCGCCGGTCGAGGGGATGCGGGCACGGGCACGCGTCTTCCTGACGTTCTCAGTCGAGGACCCCGTCCGGTACCAGCTGCTCTTCCAGCGGACAATCCCCGGGTTCCAGCCGAGCCCAGAGGCGTATGAGCCGGCCGTGCGCCTCCTCGAGGAGTCGCGCGCGGCCCTGCGCGCCTGCGGGATCACCAGCGACCGCGCCTTCGACGCGTGGGTCGCTGTCACCGCCGGCCTGGCCGCGCAGCAGAACGCCAATGAGCCGGGTGGCGACCGCTGGGTCCGCCTCCTCGACGAGCTCACCGACATGTACTTCGAGCACTTCTCGCCGGCCACCAAGCGGAGGAAACCATGATCAGCAGTGCACTTCCCGTGGAGGCGATTGCGCCGCTCGAACACGACGAGGCCATGGCTCTCGCCAGTGCCGAGTACGACCGCTTGCTCGCCGTCGTCGACGACCTCAGCGATGAGCAGTGGTCGCTGCCGACCGACTGTGCCGGTTGGGACATCAAGGCGATGGTGGGTCACATCGTGGGGATGCTCGAGCTGCAGGCGGACGCGGAGGAGCGCACGCGTCAGATCAGCGCCGCCGCAGCTGCAGTCGCGGAGTCCGGTGGCCTGCGGCTGGACGCGCTGACCGCCCTGCAGGTCAGCGAGCATGCTGCGCTGAGCACCGACCAGCTGCGCCAGGCCCTGCACGAGGCGACACCGCGTGGCCTCGCCGCGCGCCGCGCCATCCCAAAGGCGGTGCGCGACGCACCGTACGACCCGCAGCTGCCCGGGGAAACCGCGTGGACCATGGGCTACCTCTTTGACATCGTGCACACGCGCGACCCGTGGATCCACCGCATCGACATCGCTCGCGCAGTCGGCCGCGAGCCACAGCTCATCCCTGACCACGACGGGCGGATCGTCGGCGACGTCGTCGCGGACTGGGGACGGCGCCACGCGCAGCCGTTCACGCTCAACCTCACAGGCCCAGCGGGCGGCACGTACGTCGCCGGCCGCGACGGTGAGCACCTCAATCTCGACGCCGTCGAGTTCTGCCGCATCCTCTCCGGGCGCGAGCCAGCGTCCGGCCTGCTCACCACCCGCGTCGTCTTCTGACTCCACCAACCAACCGAAGGAAAAACACCATGAACACATTCCGACTCGACGACGTCACCGTGATCAGCGACCCGATGGAGGTCCCCGGTCTGGGGTTCCTGCCCATCAACGCATTCGTTCTCCATGCCAGCGAGCCCGTGGTCATCGACACCGGCGTCAGCCTGCCGGATCGCGACTTCCTCGCCACTCTCAGCACGGTGATCGACCCAGCGACTGTCCGCTGGATCTGGTTGACCCCCCCCGACCGTGACCACACCGGTGGCCTCTTCAAGCTGCTCGACGCTGCGCCCCAGGCACGACTGGTCACCACGTTCATGGCGGCCGGCATCATGTCGACGGAACGGCCGCTGCCGTTGCCCCGCCTCCACCTCCTCAACCCTGGGCAGAGTCTCGACGTCGGCGATCGCACGCTGCACGCGTTCCGGCCACCGCTGTTCGACAGCCCGGTCACCGTCGGCTTCTACGACGACCGCTCCCGTGCATGCATCAGCTCGGACTGTTTCGGTGCACCACTGGCGAGCGCCGAGCTGGCCGGCGCCCCGGATGTCCGTGACG
>JALZAG010000174.1 GCA_030948445.1 Candidatus Dormiibacterota bacterium | reverse complement strand
CGATGTGTGACTCGATCGCCACCCGGCGACCGTCGGCCACGTCCGCGCCCGGCCCGCGGCCGACCACCTCACCGCAGAGCTCGTGGCCGATGATTCGCGGCGGGCGCACGCGCGCGGCGGCCCACGGATTCCAGTCGTAGAGGTGCACGTCGGTACCGCAGACCGACGCCGCCGCCACGCGCAGCAGAAGCTCGCCATCGCCGGGTTCCGGTTCGGGAACGTCGGCGAGCACGAATCCGGGTGCGGCGGTTGGCTTGACCACGGCCTGCACAGCCCGCGGATTATCCCCGACCCTCGTCGGCCCACGAGCGGATCGGTGCCCGTCGAGGGTCGCTGGCTCCTCACCCGACGGCCCGTGCCTCCCGGACCGTGGGGCGCGCGTCGTTTGTCCGCTCCGCGTCCGGAGCAAGGGCGGACAGTCGCTGGCATGAGCGACGACGCGCGTGGGGAGCGGTGATGGAGCTCGAGGGCGGGCTGCATCCGCGCCGGCCGATCTCCGTCGAGCCGCTCGAGGTCTACGAGCGCCGCGGCGACGGCCACACCGTCTCCCGCCATTGCGGCACCGGCCCAGCGGTGGAGGCCGAGCGCCTCGCCGAGCACCCCTGGCTCGAGGCCACCGGCGCCTTCCCCGACGTCCTCACCGCCCAGCGTTGTGTCGAGGCCTGCGTCGCCGCCCATCGCACGGAGGTGGAACGCTGGCGTCGCGGCGCCCGCGCCCGCCTCGCCATCAGCGTCGACTTGCACGAGGTGGTCGGCGACGAGTTGCGACGCTGCCGGTGGGAGGCGGGGGAGCCACCGCAGCCGGCAACCGCCGTCCGGGTCGTGCTCAAGCGCGACAGCGCCTACCGGTCGGGTTTCGCAGTCCTCACAGCCTACCCGGTCACTGTCGCCGCCGACGCCTATCCTCGCCACTCATGAGCAACGGAGGCTCAGCCATGTCGCGCCAGGACATCATCGACCAGCCCGTCAGCACCTGCCCGCAGCTGCACCAGTTCCTTGGCGGGTACTTCCACCAGGACTGGGCGCTCGACCGCGACCGCTGGGAGCCGGTGGTCGATGAGTTCATCAGCGAGTCGCCGCACAGCGTTGTCGTCGAGACGGCCGATGAGCTGCGCGGGATGCTTGCCGCCAGTCTCACCGACTCCGAGCTCACCGCCGTTCTCGACCGCCTCGGCGCCAGCGTCTCGCCAGCGGGCTCTGGACTCACCCCCAGCGCGTGGTTGGAGGCGGTGCTGCAGCGCCTACTCTCCGCGCGCTGAGGTAGCGCGCGGCGCCTCGAGCGTGCGCTGGATCAGCGCGATGCTGTGCAGCACGAAGGTCGGCACCAGCAGTGGGATGGAGATCCCCAGTGCCACAGCGTTCACCGGCCCCCCGATGAGTCGCACGATCATGAGGATGAACAGCACCAGCCCGATGGCCGCGGTGTTGCGCCGCCCCCACACCGTATGGACCAGCTCGGGGCGCTTGCCGGCGAGAAAGATGAAGGGCGTCACCAGGAACGGCCCCAGGTAGCGGAAGAGGATGCCCGCGGCCAGCCAACCGGGGGCGATGCCGAGCAGCCAGTTGCCGACAGCGGCCATGGCGAAGAAGAGCACGTCCATCGCCGGGTCCAGCGCCTTGCCGAGCGCGGTGATCGGGCCGAAGCGGCGCGCGATGTACCCGTCGACGAAATCGAGCATCCCGGTGCTGCCACCCACCGCGCACCACAGGTACAGCCCGATCGAGCCGGGCAGCGACAGCGAGGCACAGAGGATCAGCGGGAAACACAACCAGGCGCGGATCGCACTGAGCCCGTTGGGAATCCCGTACCGATCGATGCGCACGCCGTCGGGTGTCTGCAGCAGCGGCGTACCCAACACCAGGAACAGCGAGACCACCGCCCACCAGCCCGCAGCTCCGGCGGCCAGCGGGAGCAGGGCGGCGCGATCGTGGAGCAGCGCGAGTGGGATGGTGAACGCCTCGCTGAGCACCAGCCCGACACCGAGCCAGAACCACAGCGACATGCGCAGCCGGGCGCTGCTGCCGAGCA
>JALZAG010000126.1 GCA_030948445.1 Candidatus Dormiibacterota bacterium | reverse complement strand
CGCGCCCTCGCGGGCCACCGCGAGCACGTCGTCGATGCTGAGCGGATTGCCGTCAAGGACCACCATGCCCGCGGCAGGGTACCGCTGGCGGCGGCCGTTGGTGCGCACGTGCTCGGCTATGGTCTGCCCACAGGCATGCAGCCACCGCCGTCTTCGACATACCCGCTCTCCACCCCGGCGCCCTCGCCTCCGCCTCCGCCTCCGCCGCCGCCGTACGCACTGGCGGCTCCCTCGCGCACCAGGCGGCTGCCCCGGGGGGTGCGGGTCGTCGCGCCGCTGGCCGTGGTGGCGATGGTGCTGGGTGTGCTACTCGGTGGGCGCGAGTCTGCCGAGGACGGCCGCTCGGCGGCCGCGACCGCACTGGCCGGCGGAGATCCGGCGCAGGCGGTGAGTCTCGATGAGGCCGTGGCCGGACGGAGCGGCTTCCTGATGCTGTTCGATCCCGGCGCCTCGTCGGCGGCGGAGCAGGACGCCCAGGCGGCCCGCATCGCCTGGGCGCGCAGGCTCGCCGCCTCGGGTGACGTCGACTCTGCCGTCGCGGTGCTCACCCTTGTCCGCGCGCCCTCGCTCCTCGCCGAGGCGGCGCAAACCCGCGCCCAGCTGCTTATCGCCGCGGCCTCAACCGCGATCAAGGGCGGCCATGCGGAGCTGGCGTTGCGTCGGCTCGACCAGGCCGCCCAGGGTCCGCCACCCAGCTCATTGGTGAAGACAATCGCCGCGATGCGCGCCACGGACGAGGTCGGCGCCGCCGCCGAGCTGGTCGCCGGCAACCGCGCACCCGACGCCGTGGCGCTGCTCGACGATGCCGCGGCCAATGGCGGCGCGTCGGCGGCGGCCGCTGCCTATCCGTCGACGCTGCTCGCGGCCGCCAGGTCCGAGATCTCTTCGCTCGACTTTCAAGACGCGGCGGCCACCCTGCAGCGGCTCGTCACCAACTTCGGCGCCACCTCGGCAGCGCGCACCGCTCGCAGCCTGCTGCGCGCGCCCCAACTGGTGTCGGGAACCCTGGTCGACGCCGCCGGCCACGGGGCCGCCGGTCGCGTGCGGCTGAGCACCCACTTCACCCAGCTGTCGGGTGGGTACAACACCAGTGGTCCCTTCTACTACGGCACGTCCGATGCCAACGGCGACTTCACGATCACCGGCGTGCCGGTGGGCGGCCCTTACGTGCTCGAGTACTTCCGCGGTGGTGGCTGGATGACACTGATCGACCCGCGCACCGACCAGCCGGCGAACCCGGTCACGGTCAAAGCACTGCAGCCTGAGGACCTCACCTTCATCGTGCTCCCGGCCTGATTCCCCTCGCAAATTCGCCAGTGCAGACGCCTACCATCTGAGCCATGGAAGGGGGGCGGGTCCGTCGCCGCTTCACTGGGCATCGCGGCCAGGCGACCATCGAGTTTGCCTTCGTGGCCCCGCTCTTCTTCCTCTGTTTCTTCGCGGCAATCGACGCCGGCTTGTGGGCGATCCAGACCAGCGCGTCGGTGTCGGCGGCAGAGCAGGCGGCGCGCCTCGCCGCTGCGGCGGCGTACTCACCGCAGAGCGAGGACACGCCTCCACCCACCGTGTTGTACCAAGCCGTGCGCAATCAATTGCAGCAGGCGATGTTCGGCACCACTGTCGTCGCGTGGTGCGACCCTGCGCAACTGGCGTGCCCGACGCCGACGGCGGCCGGTGGTCCGGGCCCGTTCGCTCGCTGCCCCACCAATCCCGACCAGGTGGAGCGGCGTTTCGGCCCGCGTACGGTCGCCGTGTGTGACGAAGCGTCAGTGGCCGCGCCGGCCTGCCCGCCGTTGCCGCTGCCACCCACGCCGCGCTGCGGTGATCCGCCGACGGTCACCGTCCATGTGATTGGGTTCCTCGCTTCGCTGGTGCCCCCTGTCAGCGGCCTGGGCTGGCACACGGGCGAGATCCCCATCGACATCATCGCAACCACACACACGCTGCGGTTCGCGACATGAGGCGGCCACGTCGTCGGGGCGCAGATGCCCAGGCCATCATCGAGACGGCGATCGTCATTCCCATCCTGCTGGCGCTGGTCAGCGTCTTCCTGGCGCTGATGGTGCAGGTTGAGGCGCAGCAGGAGATGGAAGCCGCCACCAAGCTGGCCGCCGAGTCGTTTTTCCAGGCTCCCCGGCAGGCGGTGGACGCCAATGGCACAACCTGTTGCGCGGCCACGCCCGGCTCGGCCGACTCGCTCGACACCTCGGCGATGCCCAAGGGCTGCCGGTTCGCAGCGGAGACGTTCTACGGGACCATGACATTCCGGCGGTTCCTGGTGTTCGGAGCGCAGCGCGACGCGAGGTCACATCCCCTCTGCCTGCGCGATGGCACGCCGCTGGGATCAGCGCGGAGCTCGTACATCACGTGCGAGGTCGATGTCCTCGACACCGCGATCCATCCACCGTCCGGCGTGCGCGTGGTGCGCTGCACAGCGTCGGCCACGCTCGATTTCTCGCGCACCCCGCTTGCCTGGGCGATCCCATGGAGCCCCACCATCGCTGCGCATGCCGAGGCGGTGCCGCCGCCGTTCCGCCAATGAGTCGTCGTGGGCAGGACGGTCAGATGATCGTGATGATGGCACTCGCCTTTGCGCTATTCCTGTTTGGCATGGTCGTGCTCGTCGCCGACGGCGCCTACCTGTACGTGTGGTCAGCGCGCGTCCAGGCTGCCGCCCAGACGGCCGCGCAGGCCGGAGCCAACTCGGTCGACCCGCACTACCTCTACGGGCAGAGCGGTCACCTCGTCGATCTCAGCGCCAGCGGAGGACTGATGGCCTTCGAGCGTGGTTGCGTGCAGGTCGGGGATGAGTCGGCTGAGCTCGCCGAGGCCGCCGGGGCCGTCGCGACCGCGGACGACCCTCAACCGAAAGGCAACGGAGTCCGCTGCGTGAGCGACGGCTGCGCGGTGTTCGCGTCGGTGGAGAAGAGAGTGCACCTTCCTCTACCGCTCTTTGGCGACACGGTCGTGGTTCGCGGCACGTACTACGCGGCTCCGGTGGTGGGCGCGACTGTGGCGACGGCCACACACTGCGTCCGTGCCGCTTGGGTCAGCGCCGACCCCGCGTCTGTCCCCTGACTGGAGCCACCGCTCTTCGGCCCCGCCAACGCCGCGGCGGGCCGAGGTGCCACCCCTGGCCGTACGTGACGCCGAGCTCGCGCAGGGTGCGTGCCTGTGCGTCGGTCTCAACGCCTTCGGCGATGCAATCGGCCCCGATCTCCGCTGTGAAACTGCACAGACCAGTGACCAGCGACTGGCGCGCCACGTCGCTGTCGATCTCGCGGATCAAGGAGACGTCGAGCTTCACGATCTCCGGTCGAATGAGGAGGATGTGGTTGAGGCTGGAGAAGCCCGCACCGGCGTCGTCCACGGCCACTCGAATGCCGCTCCGCCGCAGTCCCTTCAGGGCCACGTTGAGCGCGACGTAGTCCTCGACCGGCATGTGCTCAGTGAGCTCGAGCACCAGGCGCTCTGCGTCAACGGCGGCCAGCAGCTGGGGCAGCTGAGGGGACATCGCCGTCTGCGGCGACACGTTGACAGAGAGGTAGACGTCTGTCGGAAGGTTCTGCAACTCCTCGAGAGCGAGGGTGAGAAGCACCAGCTCGAATTCCTCGCCGAGACCGAGGACTGCCGCGTCGCGGAACCAGCTGTCGGCACCCTCGAGGTCGCGCGTGGAGAGGTCGCTCAGCGCCTCGTACCCGGCTGTCTCCGAGCTGCCCAAATGCACCACGGGCTGGAGCAGCGTGCGCGCCGGTGCGCGGCCGAGTGAGCGACGGATGTCGTCGCCGCGGCGCAGGTG